>NZ_JBTRAR010000007.1:0-208550 GCF_054611535.1 Pseudomonas sp. VEM90
AACGTGGCGACACCACCGGTCGATGTAGGAGCGGGCTTGCCCGCGAATGCGGTGGCGGCTGCGACGGTGAATGATCAAGGATATTGGCCGGCAGGTCCGGCCTATTCGCGGGTAAACCCGCTCCTACGAGCATCGCGCTAGCTATTAGGTTTTGAACAATACAGTTACCCCGCCGGGCGCGACGAAACTCGTCGCATTGCCATCATCCTGACACGCGCCCCCATCCCGCAACGCACAGGCGGCCGGCGCACAAAATGAGAACTGATTCACTTTTTGAAAAAAACTTTTGCCAACGATTTTCATCGCTTTCCAGCCCCTTTCGTACCCAGTCTTTACGGCTTGATCCCCCATCTCCTGCGCCCAAAACACGCTGTCAATATCACAGCGCCATTATTGCGCAGCGTCACACAACGGGGAAAAAATCGCCCCCCTCGCCGGAACTTCTTCCACAGCGAGGTGCCCTACTCGGCATTGCTGGCAACACAATATTCATATGCCAGCACTCAAATTCGCTGCAGCCGAAAGGCGATTTTTCAGGTCCACGCCACCGGCGTTTCAGGACGATCATGCAGGCACATGGACGATGCACCAATGACACAGACATTCGATGTCGAAGCACTGATCAAGCTGCGTAGCCAGACGCGGGTGATCTCCGATGCGCTGAAGGCGCAGGCGGCGGATTACCTTGCCACCGTGGCACCGCTGATCCGTCCGCAAACCCTGTTTGGCGAATACCTGCAAGGCGCACAGCGCAGCAGCGGGCGCGAAACCCAGGGTCACTTCCAGGCCCTGGTCGAACTCTACGAACGCATCGGCTCGGCTGCGCCGTTCCAGTTGGTCACCGAGCTGGAAGTACCGCTCAACCTGATCAGCACCACCCCCGCACTGTTCCCGCTGGAATACGACAAAACCCTGGAACACAGCGGCCAGGTCATCCGCATCACCAGCCCGACCCGCTGGGTAGTGGGCTTCCACGCCTTCGACCTGGCGCGGTTTCGCAACGTCATCAAAGACCCCAACCGCAGCAGCGCCGAGCTGTACCGCTTCGTGGTGCACTACCTGGTGCTGTTCTACTGCTTGAGCAAGTCGCCTGGCCTTGGCCGGCTGTTCGAGGGCCTGCGCTACAGCCTCAGCTTCGAACGCCTCAAGGGCTTTGGCGACCTGCCGTTCTGCGTCATCAGCTCGCCGGTGCGCTCGGAACTGCCCGACGACTCGGTCATCCGCAGCAGCACGCAGATTGCCGGCAACACCAGCTTCGAAGAACTGGTGGGCCGCGACAACATTCTGGAAATGAACGACGAAATCCGTCAGCGCCTGCTGCTGACGATCGAAGGACTGTAACGCGCAGCGCCCGGCACCGGGCCGCGCAATGATTCGCAGCGAATTGCTCGCACTGGAGAACACGATGGCGAAGAAGGAAAGCACTCAGCACAAACTCGACCGCGTTCGCGCGCCTCGGGTCCATATCACCTACGACGTGGACATCGGCGATGCCATCGAGAAAAAGGAGCTGCCCTTCGTCGTCGGCGTACTGGGTGACTTCTCCGGCAACCCGCTGGAGCCGCTGCCCAAGCTCAAGGACCGCAAGTTCGTGTACATCGATCGCGACAACTTCAACGGTGTGCTCAAGGGCATCAAGCCACGCCTGACCTACCGCGTCGACAACACCCTGGCCAAGAACGGTACCCAGCTGGGCGTGGAGCTGAACTTCAACAGCCTCGAAGACTTCGAGCCACAGAACGTGGTCAAGCAGGTCGAGCCGCTGCGCAAGCTGCTGGAAGTGCGCAACAAGCTGGCCGACCTGCGCAACAAGATGGGCGGCAACGACAAGCTCGAAGAGCTGCTGATGGACGTGCTGCAGAACACCGAAAAGCTCAAGACCTTGGGCAAGGAATTCGGCCGTGAAGCCGAAGTGAAAGACCCGTCCAGCGACGATCGCGCCTGAGCAGGAGCCCGAACATGACCGACAAGCAAACCGCACCGCAACAGGCCGGCGACCTGGTCGAAGTGGAAAACTTCGCACCACAGCCCTCGCTGCTCGACAGCATCATTTCGCAAAGCCGCGTGGCCCGCTCCGACACCGAGCGCAACCGCACCCGCGACCTGATTGGCGAACTGGTGAACCAGGTGCTCGAGGGTGAGATGACCCCGAGCAAGGACCTGATCGCCGTGCTCGATTCGCGTATCGCCGAAATCGACGCGATGCTCTCCGAGCAGATGAACGAGATCATGCACGCCCGCGAGTTCCAGCAGTTGGAAGCCTCCTGGCGCGGCCTGAAATACCAGGTAGACCAGACCGAGACCAGCACCACGCTGAAGATCCACCTGCTCAATGCCTCGAAGAAAGACCTGATACGCGACCTGAAGGCCGCCAGCGAATTCGACCAGAGCGCGCTGTTCAAGAAGGTCTACGAAGAAGAGTACGGCACCTTCGGTGGCGCGCCTTTCGGCATGTTGATCGGTGACTACGAGTTCAACCGCAACCCCGAAGACATGTACCTGCTCGAAGAAATCTCGCACGTCGCGGCGGCGGCGCACGCGCCGTTCATCTCGGCCGCTTCGTCCGAGCTGTTCGGCTGGGACTCGTTCACCGAGATGTCCGGCCCGCGTGACCTGGCGAAGATCTTCGACACCGTGGAATACGCCAAGTGGAAGTCGTTCCGCGCCTCGGAAGACTCGCGTTACGTCGGCCTCACCCTGCCCCACGTGCTCGGTCGTCTGCCGTATGGCCCGGATACCACCCCGGTGGAAGAATTCAACTTCGTCGAAAGCGTCGATGGCCGCGACCACAACAAGTACCTGTGGATGAACGCCGCCTACGCCCTCGGCACCCGCGTCACCGATGCCTTCGCCCGCTACGGCTGGTGCGTGGCCATCCGCGGCGTGGAAGGTGGCGGCCTGGTCGAAGGCCTGCCAACCCATACCTTCAAGACCGACGACGGCGAAATCGCCCTCAAGTGCCCGACCGAAATCGCCATCACCGACCGCCGCGAAAAAGAGCTGTCGGACCTGGGCTTCATCCCCCTGGTGCACTGCAAGGGCACCGACTATGCCGCGTTCTTCGGCACCCAGTCGGCGCAGAAACAGAAGCAGTACAACACCGACATCGCCAACGCCAACGCACGCCTGTCGGCCCAGCTGCAATACATCTTCGCCACTTCGCGCATCGCCCATTACATGAAGGCGATCATGCGCGACAAGATCGGCAGCTTTGCCTCGCGCATGGATGTCGAGCGCTTCCTCAACCAGTGGCTGGCCAGCTACGTGCTGCTCGACGATACCGCCAGCCAGGAGGCCAAGGCCAAGTTCCCGCTGCGCGAAGCCCGCGCCGAGGTGTTCGAAGTGCCCGGCAAGCCAGGCGTGTACAAGGCCGTCACCTATCTGCGCCCGCACTACCAGCTGGATGAACTGACCGCCTCGCTGCGGCTGGTTGCCGAGCTGCCACAGGGCGCGCGCGGCTGACAGGCCGTTGTGTACAGGGATGACACATGAGTAACCAGGCCCGCCTGCTGCCCTCGCTGCTCGACCGACTGCTGGACGACCGTCCCTACCAGTCGGCCGAGCCCGCAGCGCAGCGCACCTGCTCGCTGGCCGAGTACAAGGCCAGCATCGTCCGCGACCTCGAAGTACTGGTGAACACCCGCCAGTCCCTGGTCGCCGAAGAGCTCGACGGCTTCAGCCAGCTCGGTGGTTCCATCCTTGAATACGGCATGCCGGACTTCATCAGCCGCAGCGTGCTCGACCCGCACGATCGTCGCCTGATCCAGCAACAGCTGGAGCGGGCGATCAGCACCGGAGACCGGCGCTTTCGCCGGGTCCGTGTCCAGCTGTTGGCCCAGCAGAACGGCCACCGCATGTTGACCTTCCGCGTGGACGCCGTGTTGCGTCTGCAGGACATCAGCCGCCAGGTGTCATTCGACGCCGTGCTGCAGGTCAACACCCAGGAATACAAAGTGCAGAACCTCAACTGATGCTCGACGAACTGCTGCCCTACTACGAACAGGAACTGTCGCACCTGCGCTTTCTCGGCCAGGAGTTTGCTGCGCAGTACCCAAAGATCGCTTCGCGGTTGCTGATCGAGGGCGACAACTGCGAAGACCCGCACACCGAGCGCCTGATCGAGGCGTTCTCGTTCCTGTCTGCGCGGGTGCACAAGAAGCTCGATGACGAGTTTCCGGAAATCGTCGAATCCTTCCTCGAGGTGCTGTACCCCCACTACCTGCGCCCTACTCCGTCGATGTCGATTGTCGAACTGAGCCTGGGCAGGCACGAGAAAGTCACCGAAGCCTACCGCGTGGCGCGCCATACCGAGATGCATGCCAATCCCGTGGAGGGCGTGGTGTGCAAGTTCCGCACCTGCTACCCGGTAGAGCTGTGGCCGATTGCCGTGCAGCAGGCCTCGTTCACAGAAATGGAACGTTCGGCCTTCAATGGGCACAGCGCCGACCTGGTCGCTCGTCTGCGCATCCGCCTGGCAGCCACTGGTGATGCCCTGTTCGGGCAGATGGACATGAACCGTCTGCGGTTCTTCCTCGACGGCGAAGCGACGCTGATGCTGCAGCTGTACGAACTGCTGTTCAACAACCTCGCCAAGGCCACGCTGAGCTTCGATGACCAGGGCCGCAGCCGCGAGGTAGCGCTGCCGGCCGATGCCCTGAAAGCCGTGGGCTACGCCCGTGACGAAGGCCTGGTGGACTACTCCGAACGCTCATTCCTGGGCTACCGCCTGCTGCACGAGTATTTCACCTTCCCCGACAAGTTCATGTTCTTCGACCTCAGTGGATTTGCCCGCATCCTGCAGGGCAAGGCCATCGAGCAGGTAGAGCTCAACTTCTATTTCTCCGACTACGACCTCAGCGAGCGCCTGGCGCGGCTGACCCAGAACATCGGGCGCAACAACTTCAAGCTCAACTGCACGCCGATCATCAACCTGTTCCGCCAGCAGGCCGAGCCGATCAAGCTGACCCACACCCAGCACGAATACCCGGTCACCCCTGATACACGGCTGCACAACGCGGCAGAGGTGGTCTCGATCGACCGGGTACGGCGGGTGCGCAAACTCGGCGGTATCGACCAGGTCGCCACCTGCCAGCCGTTTTTCGAACCCCGGGGCGAGCAAGACCCACACAGCAGCTTCTGGGTCGCGCGTCGGCGAAATCAGGGTGACGCCACTGCCATGAGCATCCGCGTGGTCGACCGCGATCTGGAGCTGATCGATGCCAGCAGCGACACCCTCAGTATCGGCCTTACCTGCAGCAACCGCGACGTGCCGCTGATGCTGCCGTTCGGTGGCGAACGGGGCGATTTCACCATTCCCGCCAACTCGGTGATCAAGGATATCCGCTGCCTGCGCAAGCCCACCGCCACGGTGCGTGTGCCCTTGGGCAAGGGCCTGATCTGGCGGTTGATCGCCCACTTGTCGCTGAACCATCTGTCGCTGGTCAGCCAAGGCCGCGAAGTGCTGCTGGAGCTGTTGTCGCTGTACAACTACCGCAATGTCTCCGCCATTCGCAAACAGATCAACGGCATCAAGGCGATCAGCAGCGAACCGGTGGTCGCGCGCATCGGCCACCCGCGGCCTAATTTCGTGCGCGGCGTCGGCATCACCCTGACCCTGGATGAAAGCCAGTTCATCGGCAGCGGCGTGTTTCTGTTCGGCAAGGTGCTGGACCACTTCTTCGGCCAGTACTGCTCGATGAACAGCTTCACCCAACTGACCCTGCGCACCCAACAACGAGAAAAGAGAGTCGTACAATGGCCAGCACGCACCGGCGATCAGCCCCTGGTCTGATCGATCAGGCCCGAGCCGAGCCGCACCGATTCGAATTCTTCCAATTGGTGCGCCTGCTCCGCCTGCACTACAGCCGCACCGGGCGCATGGACCTGGCAACCCGGCCGCACGAAGACCCGCTGCGTTTCCGTACCCAGCTGTCGCTGGCGTTCCCGGCCAGCGAGGTCAGCGACCTGCACTTCGAGCGCGAAGGCAAGGTGTCGCCAGCCGGCTTGCCGCTGTCGGAAGTGCAGGTCACCTTCATGGGCCTGGTCGGGCCGTCAGGCGTGCTGCCGCGCCCTTACACCGAGCTGCTGCTCGAGCGCCACGTGCAGTATCGCGACGATGCCGCCCATGCGTTTCTCGACATCTTCTCGCACCGCATGACCACGCTGTTCTACGAGGCCTGGCAAAAATACAAATTCCACATCGAGCACGAGCGCAATGGCACCTCGGGCTTCGATGGCTACCTGCTCAACCTGGTTGGCCTCGGGCCGCGCGCCCAGAAACTGAAGTTCGAAGAGCAACCGTCAGCATTGCGTCGTGAGCTGTTCAGCTATTTTGCCGGCCTGCTCAGCCAGAAGCCGCGCAATGCGTTGAACCTTGAACGCATGCTCGGCTTCTATTTCTCGCTGCCGATCAAGGTCCAGCCGTTCGCCGGGCGCTGGCTGCACCTGCAGCCCGAACAATGCACCCAGCTCGGCCGCCGCAATGCCCAGCTTGGCCAAAGCGCCGTCGCCGGCAACCGGGTCTGGGACTACCAGTCATGCATCCGTATCGAGCTGGGCCCGCTGAACCTGGCCGACTACCAGCGCTTCCAGCCGGGCACCGCCTGCTACCGCAAGCTGGTCGAGCTGGTGCGCTTCTATATAGGTGCCGAACTGGATTTCGAAATTGCCCCGCGCCTCAAGCGCGAGGCGGTGCCACGCGCCCAACTGGGCCGCAGCGGCAATGTCGCCCTGGGCTGGCTGGGTTGGCTCAAACGCCCTGGTCGCGACGCGGAGCCTTCGCGTTGCGCCGTCTTCCACATTCCTTACGATGGGGTCGCCTTGTGAACCTGAAGTCTCTGTTCGCCAAGCTCAACGAAACCAGCCGCACGGCCACCGAAAGCGCGGCGGCCCTGTGCCTGTCGGAGCACCACTACGACGTGGAAGTGGAGCACCTGCTGCTGCAATTGCTCGACAACAACGACAGCGACCTGGCGCCGATCCTGCGCCACTACGAAGTCGTCGCCGAACGCCTGCAGGCGCAGTTGGTCACCGCCCTGGGCACCTTCAAGAAAGGTAATACCCGCACCCCGGCGCTGTCGCCACACATTACCCGCATGATCGAGCAAGCCTGGTTGCTGGCCTCGATCGAATACGGCGTAGCCCAAGTGCGTAGCGCCTACCTGCTGCAGGCCCTGCTTGACGATGCAGAACTGCGTCGCGTTGTGATCGCCTCGGCGCCGGAGCTGGAAAAAATCAACGCCGATGACCTGCGCCTGAACCTTGCCGCGCTGGTGGAGGGTAGCGCCGAGTCCAGGCAGGCCAGCCCGCTGGCCAGCCCAGCGGCGCCAGTGAGCACGTCGAGCAAGGCCAGCGGCAAGACCCCGGCGCTGGACCAGTACACGGTCAATCTTACCCAAAGTGCCCGCGAAGGCCGCATCGACCCGGTGCTGGGCCGTGAGTTCGAAGTACGGCAGATGGTCGACATCCTCACCCGCCGCCGGCAGAACAACCCGATCCTCACGGGCGAAGCCGGGGTCGGCAAAACCGCCGTGGTCGAAGGCCTGGCGCTGCGCATCGCCCAGGGTGACGTGCCGGCGGTGCTCAAGGACGTTGCCCTGCACACCCTCGACCTGGGCCTGTTGCAGGCCGGCGCCGGGGTCAAGGGCGAGTTCGAGAACCGCCTCAAGGCTGTGATCGAAGAGGTCAAGCGCAGCCTGCACCCGATCATCCTGTTCATCGACGAAGCCCACACCCTGATCGGCTCCGGCGGCCAGGCCGGGCAGAACGATGCCGCCAACCTGCTGAAACCGGCCCTGGCCCGTGGCGAGTTGCGTACCATCGCTGCCACGACCTGGGCCGAATACAAGAAGTACTTCGAGAAGGACGCCGCCCTCGCCCGCCGCTTCCAGGTGGTCAAAGTGGAAGAGCCCGATGAAGACAAGGCCATTCACATGCTGCGCGGCCTGCTCGGCAAGATGCGCGAGCACCACAAGGTGGCGGTGATGGACGAAGCGCTGGTGCAGGCGGTACGCCTGTCCAACCGCTACATCACCGGCCGCCAGCTGCCCGACAAGGCCGTCAGCGTGCTCGACACGGCCTGTGCACGCATTGCCCTGGCGCAATCTTCGCTGCCCGGCGCACTGGAAGACTGCCGCAGACAGATCGACAACCTGCAGGCGGAAATCGGCGTGCTCGGCCACGAAGCCGGCAAGGGGCACGACCATGCCCGCCGCCTGGAAGCGCTGCAGGCTGCCCTGCAGGCCGAGCAGCAGCAGGAACAGCAGCTCAATGCCCAGTGGCAGCAAGAGCTGGAGCTGGTCGAACAGCTCAAGGCACTGGACGCCGCCAACGATGCCGACGCCCAACAGCTCAATACCCTGCGTGCCGAGCTGGCGCGCGTGCAAGGCGAGCAGCCACTGGTCCACGCGCTGGTCGACAGCGGCGCCATCGCCCAGGTCATCAGTGGCTGGACCGGCATCCCGCTGGGCAAGATGCTGCGTGACGAAATCGATACCGTGCAGCGCCTGCCGGCCCTGCTAGGTGAACGCGTGCTGGGCCAGGACCACGCCCTGCATGAGATCGGCAAGCGCATCAAGATTTCCCGAGCGCGCATGGAAGACCCGAACAAGCCGATTGGCGTGTTCCTGCTGCTAGGCCCCAGCGGTGTCGGCAAGACCGAAACCGCCCTGGCCCTGGCCGACACTTTGTACGGCGGCGAGCGCAACCTGATCACCATCAACATGTCCGAGTACCAGGAGGCCCACACCGTGTCGAGCCTCAAGGGTTCGCCACCCGGCTACGTCGGCTACGGCGAAGGCGGCGTGCTGACCGAAGCGGTGCGCCGCAAGCCGTACAGTGTGGTGCTGCTCGACGAGGTGGAAAAAGCCCATCCCGACGTGCTGGAACTGTTCTTCCAGGTGTTCGACAAGGGCGTGCTGGACGATGGCGAAGGCCGCGAGATCAATTTCCGCAACACGGTGATCATCCTCACCTCCAACACCGGCACCGAGCGCATCATGCAGACCTGCCTGAACGCCACCGAGCTGCCGATGCCCGAGGCGATCGTGGAAGACCTGCGCGACCAGCTCAACCATGTGTTCAAGCCGGCCTTCCTCGGTCGCCTGAGCATCGTGCCGTTCTACCCGGTGCAGGACCAGATCCTCGAGCGCATCGTCGCCCTCAAGCTCGAACGCATCGCCAAGCGCTTCGCCCGCAACCACCAGGCCGAGCTCAGCTATGACCAGGCACTGGTCAAGGCCATCGCCGCCCGCTGCACCGAGGTCGACAGCGGCGCACGCAACATCGACAACATCCTGTCCCAGACCCTGATGCCCGAACTCGCCCAGCGCGTGCTCGAGCGCATGGCCCAGGACGCGCCGATCCAGCACCTTGCGATCGAGCTGGGCAGCGATGGCGATTTTGCCTATCGCCTGGCCTGACCAGTACCCGGAGGTTTTGCCGTGATGCAACACAAGCACATCGTCCTCAAACGCCTGACCGCAGCCGCCTTGCTGGTAGCGCTGGCCGGCTGCGGGGTCACCGACCGTATCGGCAAACGCATGGAAGACAGCTGGGCGGCCGACATGCTGGCCGACAGCGAAAAGGTCATCCTGACCTCCGACGGCGGCAACCAGCTCAACCCCGATGCCGAGGGCAACCCGCTGTCGGTGGTGATGCGCGTGTACCAGCTGACCGACCTCGAGCGCTTCGCGGCTACCGATGCCGAGACCCTGTGGGACGCCCCGCAGAAAGCCTTGGGCAGCACCCTGGTGGAGACCCGCGAGATTACCCTGTTGCCTGGCATCGGCCAGATCGACCAGTGGCCGCTGGCCAAGAGCGCGCGCTACGTCGGCGTGGCGGCGTTCTTCCGCGATGAGCAGGACGCGCGCTGGAAAGTCGCCTTCGACGCCAATTCGCTGCGCAAGGACGGTATCTGGTTCTCCTCCGACGGCCTGCGGGTGCTGGTGGACAACACCGAAATCAGCGCCATGCGGGGCGTGGACGTACTGAACAAACCGCCGACCGCCGACCAGCTTGCCGCTGCGCAGAAGGCCAAGGATGCCGAGGCGACCCTTAGCGACAAGGTGCAGGACGCGGTCGTCGACAAAGCCACCGACGCCGCCAGCCAGTCGGCCAGCAACGCCATGGATTCAACCTTCAATTCTTTAGTGGATAGCGTCAAATGAGCAAGCAGAGCCGGGTGATGTGGTCGGAAGGCATGTTCCTGCTGCCCCAACACTTCCAGTATCAGGACGAATTCCATCAGCACCAGTTGGCTGAGGCGACCCTGCGCAGCACTCCTTTCCATTGGGGAGTTCAGGCGCTGCAGGTGGACGAGGACGCCCTGGCCACTGGTTCACTGCAGCTCAAGCGCCTGAAGCTGGTGTTCCCCGATGGCAGCCTCTACGACGCGCCGCAGCACGATCCGCTGCCGGCCGCGCGCGACCTCAAGGATCTGCTCAAGGCCAACGACCTGAAGGTGTATGCTGCGCTCAAGCTGCCCGAGCCATTCGGCCGCAACTACGTCGAGGATGGCCACGAACACAAGGCTGCTCGGCGCTTTCGCAAGCAGTTCGACACCCTGCCCGACCTTAATGAAGGCGAGCTGGAGAACGAAATCACCAGCTTGCGCCTGAACGTCGTACTGCTGGTCGACGGTGACAGCCTCGACGGTTACAGCCACTGCCCCCTGGCCAAGCTGACACGCAACAGCATGGGCGGTTTCAACCTTGACCCGCATTTCGTCCACCCCACCTTGCATCTGGGCAGCCACGAGACCATTGCCGGCATCGGCAAGCGCCTGCTCGGCGCCCTACAGGCCAAGAGCAAGGCGCTTTCCGGCCGGCGCCGCGAGCGCGCCGACCAGATCGCCGAGTTCGGCTCCAGCGATGTCACCCTGTTCTGGCTGCTGAACACGGTCAACCGTGCCCACCCGCAGCTGGCTCATCTACTGGCCCACCCGCGCCTGCACCCGGAGCGCCTGTACCTGTTCCTGGCCGACCTGGCCGGCGGCCTGCTGACCTTCACCCTGGACACCCAGCTCAGCGACATCCCCGAGTACGACCACCACGACCCGGCCGCGTCGCTGGTCAAGCTCGACGAAATGATCCGGGTGATGCTCGACAACGTCGTGCCCAACCAGTGCATTGTCATCAACCTGACCCAGACCAAGCCATCGCACTGGCAAGGCCAACTGCACGACCCGCGGCTGGCCGAAGCCGACTTCTATATCGCCGTGCACGCCGACATGCCCGGCGCCAGCCTGCTGGAGCTGGTGCCCCGCGCGTTCAAGGTCGGTTCGCCGGAAGACATTGAAGTGGTGGTCAACAGCGCCATGCCGGGTGTCACCCTCAATCATGCCGCGCGGCTGCCAAACGCGATTCCGGTGCGCCTGGACAACCAGTACTTCGCCATCGAGCCACACGGCACTGTGTATGAGCGAATGATCAGCGCCCAGGCCATCTGCTTCTATGCGCCCAGCGCCTTTACCAACCTCAAGCTTGAACTGATGGCGGTGCTCAAATGACCGAAGCCGTACTGCAACAGGGCGCCGTCCCGGCTGCCAGCGACAAACCGACGCTCAAGGACCTGGTCCAGGACTTCATCAGCATGGCGTTGATCGTACGTCGCGGCCGCCAGGTCACCTCGGTGCAGGCCTTCGAAGGTAGCGTCGAACGCTTCTTCGCCAACCTGGAACGTGATGCCCGTGCCGCCAACTACAGCGTCGAGCAGGTCAAGGACAGCCAATACGCGTTGTGCGCCTTCCTCGACGAAAGCGTACTGCGCTCGGACGACAACGCGCTGCGTCGGCACTTCGAGCTGCAGCCGTTGCAGTTCCGCTATTTCGGCGTGCACCTGGCCGGCGAAGGCTTCTTCGAGAAGGTCGAGGCGCTGCGCGCCGACGTCAAGCAGAACATCGACGTACTCGAGGTTTACCACCTGTGCCTGGCACTGGGCTTCGAGGGCAAGTTCAGCCTCGGCCAGAAAGACCAGCTGCGTTACCTGGCCAATACCCTGGGCCAGGATATTGCCCGCTACCGCAAGGCGCCCAAAGCCCTGTCACCGGACTGGGCACTGCCCGACCCGGTGTCGCAGATGCTGCGCCATGAAGTACCACTGTGGGTGTATCTGGCGCTGATCGCGTTGGTCTGCGTCGCCGTGTACCTGACGCTGGACTGGTTGCTGGACAAGGACGTCGCCGCCCTGTCCGAACAAATCCGCCAGCTGTTCAGTGCCTGAGCACATACCAGGTAGCCGAGTCAGGAAGACATGAAAACATTACTGCGTCTGTTGAAAAGTTTCTGGGTGCTGCTGCCATTGCTGTGGCTGGCTAGCCTGTTGATTTGCTGGCTGGCCGCACCGCTGGTGCCGTGGCTGCGTCATCACGTGCCTGAAGCGCTGGCAATCATCAGTGCCTGCTTCCTGCTGGTAATCGTGCTGCGCCAATACCAGCGCATTCGCGCCGAACACAACCTGGAGAACCTGCTGCAGATCGAGGTCGACCGCTCGTGGAATGCCACTGGCGAGTTCCGTGACCAGCAGGTGCTGCGTGAGCGCCTGAAGCACGCCATCGCCATGCTGCGCACCGACCGCTCCGCGGGTGGCGGCGGCAAGGCGGCGCTGTCCGACCTGCCCTGGTACCTGGTGGTCGGCATGTCGGCAGCCGGCAAGACCTCGCTGCTGACCCATTCCGGTCTGTCGGCCAGTATCGCTACGGCCAACGACAGTGAAAGCGGTACCCAGCACTGCGACTGGTACTTCAGCCCCGACGCCGTGATGATCGACACCGCCGGGCGCTACCTGCGCGACGACCAGTCGGCCAGCGAGTTCTCGGCCTTTCTGCGCATGCTGCGTAAGCAACGCGGCAAAGCGGCGATCAATGGCCTGGTCCTGGTGGTCAGCCTGCCCGAGCTGCTGGCGGCCAACAGCGATGAGCGCAATGCCCTCGCGGCCCAGCTGGTGGCACGGGTGGAAGAATACGCCGAATGCCTTGATGCCAACCCGCCGGTTTACCTGATGCTGAGCAAGACCGACCAGTTGCCGGGCTTCAGCCAGGCTTTCGACGGCCTCGACCTGCACGATCGCCAGCAGCCGCTGGGCATGACCTTTGGCCTTTCGGAAATCCGCACCAACGGCCTGCACGCGGTGCTGCAGACGCGCCTGAAGAAGCTGCAAGCTCATATTCGCCAGCACGTCGACGCGCAGATGATCGCCCTCGGTGCCGAAGCCGACAGCACCCTGCTGAATTTCCCACAGTACTTCGCGGCCCTCAGCGGTGTGCTCGAGCAATTCCTCGAACACTTCACCCGCGGCCATCGCGGCGGTGCCCCGCTGCTGCTACGTGGCCTGTACTTCACCAGTGCACTGCAGAACGGGCAGCAACTGGGGCAGGTCTATGAAGACGTCATCGCCGACGAATTCTCCCTGCAGGCCGCCTACGATGAGCAGGCCGGGCACGTCGGCAAGGCCCTGGGCAACCGCAGCTACTTCATCACCGACACCTTCCGCCAGGTGATCTTCCCCGACCGCGACCTGATCCTTTACCAGTCGCGCCTGGGCCGCCAGGCTGCGTTCAGCCCGCTGCTACTGGGCCTGGCCGCCGCCACCGGGTTGCTGTTCATCGGTTGGCAAGCGCTGTCGTTCGCCAATAACCGTCAGTGGCTGGACAGCCTGCGCGGGCAGCTGGCGCACATCGAGCAGGCAGCAGACCGCGAGCAGCAGCTGGCCGCAGGCAAGGGCCTGGAAGTGCTGCGTGAACAGATGGCCAACGTCGAAGCCCATCGCCTGCAGGGAGTGCCCTTGCAGCTGGGTGGTGGCCTGTACCAAGGTGAGGCGATTCACCAGGTGACCCGCAGCGCCTACCTGGCGCAGCTGCGCAGCCAGGCGCTGGAACCGATCGCACGCAACCTGCAAGTGCAGATGCGGGCGTTCAACACCTTCGCCAACGGTATCAACCAGGAGCTGGAATTCACCCCGGCCCCGCTGCCGAAGAAACGCAATGGCAAGCCGCTGGCCCCTGCCGTTGCAGCCAGGGCAAAGGCCGCGCTGGGCAACACCCGTGCTGGCGCCTATGCCGCCAAGGTCAACCTCGCCACTGCCAGCGATGGCGCCGAGCTGTCCGCCGCCACCGGTGGGCTGTCACTGTCCGAAGAAATGCTCGGGCGCCTCGACGAGCAGCAGGTGGCGTCGATCATCGAGGCCTACAACACCCTCAAGCTGTACCTGTTGCTGACCGAGCCCCAGGGCCATCCAGACCCGGCCTTCGTCGCTGCCAGCCTGCCCCAGGCCTGGGCCAGCGCCGCCGCCGAAGGCACCGCGGCCGACGAAGGCGTGATCGCGGAAAATGCCCTGCTGTACGTGCAGTTGCTGGAACAGGGCCAGGCGCCGTCGTTGCCGCGCAACGAACAGCTGATCAACGAAACCCGGCAGAACCTCAAGTCGTTCATGATTTCCAGCTCGCTGGTCGATCGCGAGTACCTGCGCCTGCAGCTCGAGTCGAGCCGACAGTTCCCGGCACTGAACCTCAACGACCTGGTCCCGCAACCGGGCCGCGCGCTGCTGTATGGAACCGCTGGCGTGCCGGCGATCTACACCCGCCAGGGCTGGGACACCTTCGTCAAGCCCGAGCTGATCAAGCTGGTGTCGGGCAACCTGCGCAACGAATCGGACTGGGTGCTGGACGGCGAAGGTGGCGATGCCATCGTGCAGAAGGCCAACTTCGTGCGCGAGTTCATGACCCGCTACAAGCGCGACTACACCCAGGCCTGGTACAAGATGGTCAGCAGCGTTGGCGTGCGCCACTTCGCCGACCTGGCCTCGGCGACCCGGCAATTGGGGCTGCTGAGCGACGTGCAGAACTCACCCGTGAAGAACCTGTTGCAGGCGGTCAACGACAATACCCGGTGGGACCTGCCGGTCAAGCAAGCCATCCCGGCCCCCGGCAACACCCGCGATGATGGTTTCTGGAGCAAGGTCACCGGTCTGTTCGACGCCAACGACACCCTGCCCGCCAACGTCGCCCCGGTCCTGCCGGCGGTGGACGACGGTAGCCTGGCCAAGCGCTTCGAGCCGGTGGCGCGGGTGTTCGCCGAAAACAACGCCGAAGGCGCCGACAGCACCATCATGGACCGCTACCTGGCCGCCTTGCGCAAGCTCAAGGTACGCATGAACAACATCCAGCGCTCGCAGGATGTGGGCAAGAGCAGCAAACAGTTGATCAGCGAGACCCTGGAAGGCCAGCCGAGCGAAATCACTACCGTGCGCAACTACGTGGAAAGCAGCGTCGACACCAGCCAGGATGGCCTGTCGCGCTCGCTGCAGGGGCTGTTCAGCCTGCCCATCCAGTATGCCTGGGCGACCCTGCGCGATCCGGCCGGCCAGCAGATCGCCAAGGCCTGGGCGCAGCAGATCGCCAAGCCCTGGGAGCAGGTGATGGCACACCGTTACCCGATTGCCGGCAGCAGCCGCAACGAGGCTTCGGTGAAAGACCTGCAACGCTTCGTGGATCCCGACAGCGGGCTGCTGCCGGCCTTCAAGCGCAACGAAATCGGCAACCTGGCCGGTGGCGAAGGTCTGGGTGTGGGCGATGGCAAGGGGCCGGCGCTGGTCAACCCTGGCATGCTCAACAGCATCGACAAGGCCAGCTCCGTGGGCCAGGTGATCGCCAGCCTGTCGGACCGTGACAACGGCTTCGAAATCATGCTGGAGCCTTCAGCCAACTTCACCGACATCGTCTTCACCCTCGATGGCCAGGAGCAGCACTACCGCAACGGCCGCAGCAGCTGGAACCGCTTCGCCTGGCCGGGCAACAGCAACGCTCCGGGCGCGCGCCTGGACGTCGTCACCCTGAGCGGCACACGGGTCACCGTGTTCGACTTCCCTGGGCGGTGGGGCCTGCTGCGCATGAACGAGAGCGCTCGGGTCGACGACCTTGACGGCATTCAGCAACGCTTCAGCTGGAACACCGCCAGCGGCCGCGTAAGCCTTGTCGTGCGCAATTTCGGTGGGGTCAAGCTGACCGATCTGGGTGACGTCAAGGCCCTGAGCGCCCTCAACAGCAGGGGCGCGCAATGATCGGTTGCTTCGGCAAGCTGCCGTCGAGCGCAGATTTCGTCAGCCTGCATGGGGCGGCGGAAGAAGTCTGCGAGTTCGACGCCTGGTTGCAGTCATCGCTGGCAGCCATGCGCTACCGCGATGACTGGCAGGCGTTGTTCGACGCGCTGCCGATGTGTTTTTTCACCTACCGCGCACGCAACGGCAACTGGCTACTGGGTGGCCTGCTCAGCTCACGCGATGCCAGCCAGCGGCGCTACCCGTTCTTCATCTTCCAGTTGCTCAAGGGCGATGACAATACTGGGCTGGTCAACCCGTTCACGCTTGGCGAGCTGTTCAGCGCGCAGATCAAGCCGATGCTGCACCAGGCCGTGCAAGGCGCCGACTGCACCCGCCTGTTCGAACGGATCAAGGCCTTGCGCCCGCTGCAGCGCCAGGACCTGGACCTGTTCCGCCGGGTGCACGCCAAGTTCCTGCATGATTTCAGCTTCGCGGATGTGGCCCGTGCCCTTCATGGGTCCTGGCCTGGTTTCGACAGTGCCACTGCCCTCGCCCACCTGCAGCTCGGCCGTGCCTCGCTGCAGGGCGACTTTGCAGGCGGCATCGAATTGCCGTTGCCGGCCGAACGTGGCCTTAAAAACCCCACTGCCGACCTGTGGCTGACCTGGCTGGCCCGCATGAGCGAACACCGAGAGCTGCCGGCAGTGAGCCTGTTGGCCGACGACTTCATGCACCCGCAGCTGTATTGCTTCCCGGCGCGCCACGCCAGTTGTGCCTACCGCCTGCTCAGTGGCTGTGCCGACCCGCGCCAGCACCTGGAGTTGCTCAGCCCGCTGACAACGGTGCCACGGCTGCACGATTACGACCGCCCCCTTGAACATGTCATCGACCAGTTCGTCGATGCACTGGATGCGACGCCTGTATGAACAAGCTCAAGTACTACTACCTGCGCTACCAACCCTACCTGCTGGGCGTGGCGTTCTTCCTGGCGATCTTCCTGGTCTGGGCCATCGGCCGAGCCTTCGGCTTCGCCTCGCTGCACAGCCTGCTGGCCGGGATCGGCGTGTTTCTGCTGCTGTCGGCGGGCTATGTACTGCTGCTGTACCGCGGAGTGGGTCAGCACCACAACCTTGAAGGCCTGCTGCGCGACGACGCCGACCAGGCCGTACTCAGTGCAGCCCCGGCCGACCGGGAAGAAGTCAGCCTGTTGCGCGAGCGCCTGCTGCAGAGCATCGAGCGCCTGCACAGCAACAAGCCGCGCGGTACCTCGACCAAGGATGCGTTGTATGCCCTGCCCTGGTACCTGGTCATTGGCCAGCCTGCCGCCGGCAAGAGCACGATGATCCTGCAGTCGGGCCTGAACTTCCCCTATGCCGAGCGCGAAGGCGTGCGGGTCGCGGGCCTGGGCGGCACACGCAACTGCGACTGGTTCTTCAGCTCTGAAGCGGTACTGCTGGACACTGCCGGGCGTTACATGAACAGCCCCGAGGAAGCCGGCAAGTGGCGCGGCTTTTTGCAACTGCTGCGCCAGCACCGCCAGCGCCGTCCCCTTAACGGCTTGATCGTCAGCGTCAGCATCGCCGATATCCTGCATGGCTCGGTCGAAGACCAGGAGCGCGTGGCCAAGCGCCTGCGCGAACGCATTCAGGAAAGCTGCGCGCTGCTGGAAGTGCGCCTGCCAATCTACCTGGTGTTCACCAAGTGCGACCTGATCCCTGGTTTCACCGCGTTCTATCGCCAACTGGACGACGCGGCTCGTGGTGAAGTGATGGGTAAAACCTTCTCTCACAAGGGTTACGAGCAAGCCGACTGGGGCCAGCGCTTCAGCATTGCGATGGACGAGCTGACCCGTTACTGGGGGCAGATGGCGAGCCAGCAGCTGGTGCAGCAGGACATACAAGTCACCCGGCGGAACGACGCTGCCTACCGCTTCCCGCTGGAGCTGGCCGCGCTCAAGCCGCGCCTGCATCAGTTCGTCGACAGCCTGCTGCGTGCCAACCCTTACCAGAATGCCGAAATGCTGCGCGGTTTCTATTTCACCGCGGCGCTGCAGGCAGACGAGGCTCAGTGGGGTTGCCACGGCCAGCATGTGGCCGAACGCTTCGCGCTCGAACACGCAGAAGGTACGGGCACTGCCGGCAGCCAGCCGGCGCCGCTGTTCATCAACAGCCTGTTCCGCAAAGTGATCATTCCCGACCAGCATTTGGTGGCGCTTTACACCAGCAACCACCGTGAACGCCGGCGCAAGGCCGGGTGGGTTGGCGCAGCCGGCCTCGCGGCACTGGTGCTGTGCAGCCTGTGGGGCTGGTCGTACCTGAACAACCGCGCCACCCTGGCCAGCATTGCCAGCGAACTGGCCCAGGCCAAGGCCGACGACCAGGCGGCCAGCGACCAGTATACCGCCTGGCGAAGCCTCGACCGCTTGCGCTTCTGGGCTGCTCACTACCATGAGCAACACCACGCAAAGGGCGTGCCCCTCGGCATGCGCCTGGGCCTGTACCAGGGCCATGAGGTCGAGCCGCTGCTGCGCGACCGCTACTTCGCCACGTTGCAGAATGTGATGCTAAAGCCCACGGCCGATAATCTGACCCGCACCCTGTACCTGCTGACCACGCTCAAGGTCTACCAGCGCAACACCCGTGAGCTGCAGCCAGTGAGCGGCATTGACAGCGTAGAGGCCGAGGCCCTGCCCCATGACAACCGCGCCCAGTCGATCGCCAATTTCGGAAAGGCGGCCCTGGACACTTATGTGATGCTTTCTCCGGGCCAGCGCGAGCATGCCGACCCGGCGTTTCTCAAGGCGCACCTGCCGGACTACTGGTACCCGGCCATCGCCCGCCATACCGGCAACAGCATGGCCGCCGCTGGCAGCGAGGCCGGTGGCAACCAGGACTACCTGTACGCCAGCCGCCAGATCACGTTCTACAGCGACCAGATTCGTGAACCAGATGTACCGCGCATTCTCGACAACGCCTTCCTGATGTCCAGTTCGCGCAACTACATCGATAGCCTTCGAGCCCAGTCACTGCGCGCGATCGAGACCATCACGCTGGAATCCGACACCCTGTTCGCCTTCGGCCGCGCCGACTTCCAGAGCCTGAAAAACGAAGGCCAGAACCAGCTGAGCGCAATTGCCAGCAAGCTGCTGAACACGCCAAATATCGGCAAGATCATCATCTCGGGGCACGCCGACCAACTGGGTGACAGGCAGAGCAATCTGCAGGTTTCGAAACAACGGGCACAAACCATCCGCACCTATCTGGTTGGCAAAGGCGTACCTGCCGAGCTGGTGGTCGCGCAGGGCGAAGGCAGCCGCAAGCCATTGGTCAACTGCGACATGCAACAACCGCGAACGCAGTTGATCAAGTGCCTGGAGCCCAACCGCCGGGTGGAAATCGAAGTGCGTGGGCTTAACTGAGCCACGCCACAATAACCGGTCGCCGGGGCCTCACAGGATGAGGCCCGGGCGGCGGCAAGCTACCTCTGCCGGCGCGCCCGGCGAGGTCAAAACCAAGGGGCGCATGAGCAACCCTTTACATGTTGTTAATGGAGAGTTTCACAATGGCATTTGACGCGTATATCCAAATCGACGGCATCCCAGGCGAAGTACTGGATGAAAAACACAAGGACTGGATCGAAGTGCTGGGCTACGAGTACGGCGCCACCCAGGCTACGTCGGCAACCGCCAGCTCCTCGGGCGGTGCGTCCTCCGAGCGCGTTGCCCTGAGCGACTTCAAGATCCGCAAGGCAGTCGACAAGGCATCGGCCAAACTGTTCGAACACTGCTGCACCGGCAAGCACATCTCCAAACTGACGCTGAACGTGAACCGCGCCGGTGGCGACAAGGTCACCTACCTGACTATCGAGATGCAAGAAGTGGTGGTCTCTTCGGTCAGGTTTGTCGCCGGTGGCAACCAGAATGGTGAAGACAAGTCGGTCAGTGACCTGCCAGTTGAGGAAATCAGCTTCAACTTTGCCCGCATCAAAACCACCTACACCCAGCAGAACCGCACCGACGGCCAGGCTGGCGGCAACATCGTAGGTGGCTGGGACCGCACCAAGAACAAAGTGTGTGCCTAAGCACGTGCCAGACCATGGGCCGCT
This sequence comes from Pseudomonas sp. VEM90, assembly GCF_054611535.1. Classification (NCBI taxonomy): domain Bacteria; kingdom Pseudomonadati; phylum Pseudomonadota; class Gammaproteobacteria; order Pseudomonadales; family Pseudomonadaceae; genus Pseudomonas; species Pseudomonas sp. VEM90. The sequence goes on from NZ_JBTRAR010000007.1 coordinate 20,137, forward strand.
TCGGCGGCCTGTGTTCCGCAGCGCGCCAGGTTTTCTGGCGCGCTGTTCATTAGCCATGTCCAGAGTGTTCTATGCCTGAAATTCTCAATGACCTCTCGCTGGCCACACTGGTCGCCCCTATCGAGGGTGGCAGTGGCGAAGACTTGAGCTTCTCTGCCTTGTTCGACCAGATCAAGGAGGCACGCCGGGCGGACCCTGACTACCTCACCCAGGGCGACTGGCAAACCGACTTGAAGACTGCCGACTGGGAGCAGGTGATCAACCTGTCGGCTCAGGGGCTTGCGCAGCAAAGCAAAGACCTGATGCTGGTGGCCTGGCTCTGCGAGGGGCTGGCCCAGCGTGAACACTTCGAAGGCATCACCTTTGGCCTTGAGCTGACCGAACAGCTCCTGGTTGCGTTCTGGGAAACGCTGTACCCAACGCTCGAAGACGGCCTGGACGAGCGCGCGGCGCGACTGTCCTGGCTGAAGACCACGCTCACCGACATTGCCGGTGGCTTGCCCATTATCCAGGGGCAGAATTTCGGCGTGTTGCGCTATGACGAATCACGCCATGTAGAAAACCTCGCCTTGCAAAACCCCAAGGCGATGCAGACAGCGCTGAACGAAGGCAAGATCAACGCCGAGATCTTCCAGCGCTCGGTAGCGCTTACCGACACCGATTACCTGCGCGCCAAGGCCCAGCAGATCGCTACCAGCCTGAATGCATGCAAACGCCTGCAGGCCAGCGCCGACCGCTTGTTCGGCCACGAGGCGCCCAGCTTTGCCAGCCTTGCCGACATGCTTTCGCGTGCCAGCCAACTGGCGGAAAAACTGCTCAAGGACCGCGGCGTAGAGCTACACCCCGCCATCCCGGAGGAAGCACAGCCACAGGCCACGGGCGCCAACCTCCACAAAGCAGGTGAACCGATGAATGCCACGCCCCCGACGACCGCGCCTGCAGCCCTGCGCACCACCCCGCTGACCCGCGACGAGGCATTCACCATGCTTGCGGGCATCGCCCAGTACTTCAAACAGAGCGAACCGCAAAGCCCGGTACCCTACCTGATCGAGCGTGCGATCAAGTGGGGCAACATGCCGTTGGAAGGCTGGTTGAGTGACGTGATCAAGGACAACAACGTGGTGGACAACATCCGCGATGTGCTGGGCACCCGCTAGGGTTGGTATGAAAAGCCTTGAGACGAAGTCAGACAAGGCGAAAACAGCCGGCTCCCTGCCCCCCCACTGGCTCCATCGGGTAGGTTCCTTGACTGCTGCCCACACAAGGGCGCTGCAATTGCTGTTAACTTGAGCGCCCTGCTCAGCTTCAGACAAGGACTGCTTCATGCCTCCAAGCCCGACCACCCCAAGCGGTTTCATCCGCGTCCGTGGCGCCCGCGAGCACAACCTGAAGAACATCGATGTCGATATTCCTCGCGATGCCTTGGTGGTGTTCACCGGCGTGTCCGGCTCGGGCAAGTCTTCACTGGCGTTCTCCACGCTGTATGCCGAAGCCCAGCGGCGTTATTTCGAATCGGTGGCGCCCTATGCCCGGCGCCTGATCGACCAGGTTGGCGTGCCGGACGTAGATGCCATCGACGGGCTGCCGCCGGCGGTGGCCCTGCAGCAGCAACGCGGCACGCCGAGTGCACGTTCCTCGGTGGGTAGCGTGACCACTTTGTCCAGCTCGATCCGCATGCTCTACTCCCGCGCTGGCCACTACCCGGCCGGGCAAGCGATGCTGTACGCCGAAGACTTTTCTCCGAACACGCCCCAGGGCGCTTGCCCGCAATGCCATGGCCTGGGCCGTGTCTACGAGGTGACCGAAGCGACCATGGTCCCCGACCCGTCGCTGACCATCCGTGAGCGTGCGGTAGCGGCGTGGCCAATGGCCTGGCAAGGGCAGAACCTGCGCGACATCCTGGTCACGCTGGGCTATGACGTCGATATCCCTTGGCGCGACCTGCCTCAGGCACAACGCGACTGGATCCTGTTCACTGAAGAGACGCCCACCGCCCCCGTGTATGCCGGCCTGACCCCGGCGCAGACCCGCGAAGCCCTCAAGCGCAAACTGGAGCCCAGCTATCAAGGCACGTTCATGGGTGCCCGGCGTTACGTGCTGCATACTTTCATGCACTCGCAGAGCGCGCAGATGCGCAAGCGTGTGTCCCAGTACATGCGCCCCAGCCCCTGCCCGCTGTGCCAGGGCAAACGCCTGAAGCGCGAAGCGCTGGGCGTGACCTTCGCCGGGCTGGACATCGCCGAACTGTCGCACCTGTCGTTGCAGGCGCTGGCCGAGGTGTTCCGCAAGGTGGCGGCAGCCGACTACCTGACCCAACAGCAGGACGAGCTGACCCTGGAAAAACGCCTGGCGGCCCAACGCATCGCCAACGAGCTGCTGGAACGTATTGATACGCTGCTTGACCTCGGCCTCGGTTACCTGGCCCTGGAGCGCAGCACACCGACCTTGTCTTCCGGTGAACTGCAACGCCTGCGCCTGGCCACCCAGCTGAATTCGCAGCTGTTTGGGGTGGTCTACGTACTCGACGAGCCGTCGGCCGGCTTGCACCCGGCCGACAGTGAAGCGCTGTTCGAAGCCCTGCAGCGCCTGAAACAGGCTGGCAACTCGGTGTATGTGGTGGAGCACGACCTGGACACCATGCGCCGCGCCGACTGGCTGGTGGATGTAGGGCCAGCTGCCGGCGAGCACGGTGGCACCATCCTCTACAGCGGGCCGCCTGCCGGCCTGGCCGAGGTGCAACAGTCATACACCCGCACCTACCTGTTCAATGCCCCGGTACAGGCCACACGCGCCCCCCGCCAGGCCCACGACTGGCTGAAGCTTGAAGGCATCACACGCAATAACCTCGATAACCTGAGCGCCGCATTTCCGCTGGGCTGCTTTACCGCCGTTACCGGTATTTCCGGCTCGGGCAAATCCAGCCTGGTCAGCCAGGCCCTGCTGGAACTGGTGGGGGCACACCTGGGCCATGCCGAGCAGCGTAGCGAGCCCGAAGCGCAAAGCCTGGAAGACGAACCTGAACAGACCAGCAGCGGCCACGTGAGCGCCGGGCTTGGCAGCATCAAGCGGCTGGTGCAAGTTGACCAGAAGCCGATCGGCCGCACGCCGCGCTCCAACCTGGCCACCTACACTGGCCTGTTCGACCACGTGCGCAAACTCTTCGCGGCTACCGAGCAGGCCAAGGCACAGGGCTTCGACGCCGGGCGCTTTTCCTTCAACGTTGCCAAGGGCCGGTGCGCCACCTGCGAGGGTGAGGGTTTCGTCAGCGTCGAGTTGCTGTTCATGCCCAGCGTGTACGCGCCCTGCCCGACCTGCCAGGGTGCCCGCTACAACCCCGAAACCCTGGCGGTGAGCTGGCAAGGCATGAACATCGCGCAAGTGCTGCAGTTGACCGTCGACCAGGCCCTGCAGGTTTTTGCCGAACAACCGCCTGCCCGCCGTTGCCTGCAAGTGCTACAGGATATCGGCCTGGGCTACTTGCGTCTGGGCCAACCGGCCACCGAGCTGTCCGGAGGTGAAGCGCAGCGCATCAAGCTGGCGACCGAACTGCAGCGCATGGCCCGCGGGGCGACCCTGTATGTGCTGGATGAACCCACCAACGGCTTGCACCCGCAGGACATCGACCGGCTGCTGGTACAGCTGAACCGCCTGGTAGAAAGCGGACATAGCGTGGTGGTGGTCGAACATGACATGCGAGTGGTGGCGCAGAGCGACTGGGTGATCGATATCGGGCCGGGGGCTGGCGATGCCGGGGGCAAGGTGGTGGTCAGTGGCACGCCGCAGGTGGTGGCGGCATGCACCGACAGCCGCACGGCGGCGTTTCTGGCCAAGGCCTTGTGAGCCTTGCGCATAGCCTGGTTCCTGGGCCGCCGACCAGCGCGCATTGACTCAACGGAAATTGCTGTCGTTGCCAATGGCCTACATCCACCAAGCCAGCACCACCGGCAACCAGGCAAACGACAGCACCGTAGAACACATCACCAGGTTCGCCACCTGCTCTGGCTCACGGTTCGCCCGCACCGCCATCAGGTAGTTGAACACGGCTACCGGCATCGCCGACTGCACCATCAGCACCGCACGCTCCAGGCTGTCCATACCCAGTACCGCGCCCACTGCCCAGCCCACCGCAGCCCCCAGGCCAATGCGCAATCCGCCCAGCAGCATGCCGCTGCCCACGTGACGCAGGCGAATGCTGGCCAGTGATACCCCCAAGGTCAGCAACATGAGCGGGATGGTCATACCGCCCAGCAGGTCTACGGTGTTGGCCAACCAACGCGGGAGTTCGAAATCGAGAAATATGATGGGCATGGCGCCGGCCAGGCTGATGACGATAGGGTTGCGCAGCAGCGCCTTGAGCGAAGCCGCCGTGCCGGAGATGGCCATGCCGATGGTGAACTGAACGATGGACAGGGTCAGGAAAAATGCCACGGCCAACGCCAGGCCATGCTCACCGAAGGCATACAGACTGATCGGCAGGCCCATGTTGCCTGTATTAGGGAACATGAACGCCGGCAGCAGTACCCGCCAGTGCATGCCCGACGCGCGCCCCACGAGCAAAGCGGCCAAGGCCATCCCCAGGGTGCACAGCAAGCAGGCCACGGCCATGCTGGTAAAAGCATTCGGGTTCAACTCGGTACGACTGAGGGTAGACAGCACCAGCGAAGGGGTACCGACGGTCATCACCACCCGGGCGATGAAATCGGTGGGGTAATCCAGGCCCTTGCGGGCCCAGGCAAAGCCAATTCCGGCGACGATGAAAACCGGAGCCAGGACTGCGAACAGCGACGCGAACATGGAGGCCTTCCTTGGTGGGGTGGTCAGCATTATGCAGCACTCTGCAAGATTGCCGTGCCGATCTCACCGCACGCAGGAGCATCCATCGAAAATGTCTGTGGAAGACATGTTCATGTCGCGCTGAGACTGCGGCGTCTCGTCGCACACCCATACCCCTTGGCAAAAGCGTCCAAGCCCGTAGAATCCCGCTTCCTTTTCGCCCGTCGCCTTGAACGGTGGCAACCAGCAGCAATGACAGAGTCAGCGCCTGAACACATGAACGCACATGTGAAGTAGGCTCAACCCTCCCCGCCCGGCCAATCTCCCATAGCGCCCAGCGGTTGAGTCTTGCCCAGGTCGCATCCGTGTCGCCACTCGCCCCTTGCCGGGTCGAGCCGGTGTGCGCGCCGAGAAGGTGCTCATTCCGCTCATCCAACTAGAGGTACGTATGTCTCCGCGTTTGCTGGCCATGGCGCTGGCGCCCCTGCTCGGGCTGTTCATCATTGCCCTGGGCAACGGCTTCATGTCTTCCCTGACCACCCTGCGCCTGGGCGCCGCCGGTGAGTCTGCCACTACCATTGGTATCGTCTCGTCGACTTACTTCATCGGCTTGACCCTCGGCGCCATCTTCAACGACCGGCTGATCCTGCGCATCGGCCACATCCGCGCCTATACCAGCTTCGCCTCGCTGATCGCCGTGACCATCCTGCTGCAAGGGTTGTTCTACGAGGTCACCTGGTGGTCGGTGCTGCGCCTGATCAACGGCTGGGCGGCAGTCGGCGTGTTTCTGGTGATCGAAAGCTGGCTGCTGCTGGCCGGTGACGCAAAAATTCGTGGCCGCCTGCTGGCGCTGTACATGATCGCCTTCTACGGCGCCGGGGTGATCGCCCAGGCCGGCCTTGGCGAAATCACCCAGCTAGGCGATACCGCCCCGTTCATGCTGGCCGGCGTGCTGGCCGCCCTGTCGGTGTTGCCGATCGTGATCCTGCCGCGGGTGTCGCCGCTGCTGGACCAGGTCGAGCCCCTCAAGCCCCGCCAGTTGCTGGGTGTGGCACCGTCGGGCCTGGTCGGCTGCTTCGGCTCGGGTGTAGCGATTGCCGGCATCTATGCGCTGCTGCCACTGTACCTGCAACGCATCGGCCTGGAGGTGGGTGAGGTCGGCAACATGATGGCCTGGGTGATCCTTGGCGCGATGCTGCTGCAATACCCGGTCGGGCGCTGGTCCGACCGCAAGGACCGCCTTGATGTGCTGCTCGCGCTTGCCGCGTTGTGCGTTGTCCTGTCGCTTGTAACGGTGTTCCTGCCATCGGACTCGTTCCTGCTGCCGGCCACGCTGTTCCTGCTGGGGGGCGGTGTGTTCACCCTGTACCCGGTAGCGGTCAGCCATGCAGCCGATCGGGCGCCGTCCGATGCCTTGGTGCCGATGATCCAGGGCCTGCTGCTGATCAACTCCCTGGGCTCGGCCATGGCACCGGTAGCCATTTCGCCGATGATGACCGAGTTTGGTGAGGCCGGGTTGTTCTGGGCGTTTGCCGTGGTCAACCTGACCATGGTGTGCTTCTTCATGTGGCGCCGCGGCAAGCGCCCGGCAGCAGAGCACCCTGCCCCGTTCACCGCGTCGACCACCTTCTCGCCAACTGGCGCCGAGCTGCGGGTGACCGAAGACCTGATGCATGCAGCGCAGGAGCATCCGCCGCTGGAGCCAGTCGAAACCCCGGCGCCCGCACAGCAGTCGGCATCCTGATGATTGCAGGGGCCGCTCTGCGGCCCAATCGCGCTACCAGGCCGTTCCCACAGCAGATCCCATTCCCTTCTGCGGGCGGCCTTGGGTGTGACGGGGATTTACAGCCCTTCAGAATTTGCCGCTCGTCGCCCAGAAGGCACCCCGCCAGCCGCCGCCAGCCAAACGAATGACTGATCATCCGCAAAGGAGAAGTCCCATGATCCGCATTCGCCCGCTATCCCTGTGCCTGGCGCTCGCCCTGACCAGCCTCACCGGCACTGCCTTCGCCGCCACCGACACCCATACCGACAGCCATCCGCAAACCGACCCCTCTGGCGGCAAGACCGTCGGTGAAGGCAGCAGCGTCAACAGCCCCGGCAGCGGCAAAGGTAACGACAGCAGTGACACAGGCAGCAACACCGATGCCGCCGACGGTGCCGCTGGCGGCTCCAACAATACCGGCGAAGGCACCGGCTCTGGTGCCGGTGCCAGCGGCGGCACTGCCGAGGACCAGGACAGCCGCTGAAGCCGAGCTGGACTAAACTGAGCCCTGACGCCCTGCCAAGGATTGACCATGCACCTCAGACACTGGCTGTTCGCTGCTTTGCTGCCGTGTACTGCGTTAGCTGCCGCAGGCAACCAAGGCGCGATGTCGATCAGTTCCTCGTCATTCACCGATGGCGGCGTCATCGCCCTGCAACAGGTCGGCCCGGACCCGGCATGCGGCGCCGGCGAAGAGCGGACCCCGCAACTGAGCTGGGACAACTTGCCCGCAGGTACGCGGTCGCTGGCCCTGATCATGTTCGACCCGGACGGTGGCAAGGGCGTTGGTGTGGTGCACTGGATTGCCTACAACATCGATCCCGAACAGGATGGGCTCAAGGCAGGCACGGCAGGGCTGAGCGGGCCATCCGTGACAGTGGGCCGCAACTCCCGTGGCACCCTCAGCTACCGCGGCCCCTGTCCACCCGCCGGCGACAACCCCCATCATTACGCACTGACCCTGATCGCCACCGACCTGCCCTTGGGTACCTTGCCTGAAGGGCTGGATCGCAGCGGCCTGCTGCAACTGCTGCAAGGCCACGCCCTGGGGGCTCAAAGCCTGGTCGGGCGATACGGTCATTGAACCAGTCAGTACAAAAACAAATGATTGACCCCATAGCATTTATCCATTGAATGGCCCGTGCGAACTGAAGTAAGCTCGGGCTCATTCACTGGAGAGCAACATGCCGAAACACACCCGCAACCACGCCAACCACACCGGTCGCAGCCTGCGCCCTGTGCTGGCCGTTGTCGGCTGCGTGGCACCTGCCAGCTATTACTTTGGGTATTGGTTTAGCCACTAGGCGCCGATACCCATCCGGCGTCCACCTTCGAGGGGCCGCCGAACATGAGAATACTCAAACCCCCGGTCGGCTCCCCGACCGGGGGTTTTGCTTTTCAGGCCTTTGACCAACACCGATTCACGTTGAGGACAGATTCATGAACTACGCCACTTATTACTACGCAAACACCTCTGCCTGGCGATTTAGCCAACCCCGCTCGGGCCAGCCTGCCGCCTCCGATCGGTCTTCCACAGGTGGCAATGCAGCAGTCAATACGAATTCAACGATCTGTCGAACACCTCGATAGGGCCGACAATGCGGGCCTGAACCCGCTGTCCGCCCAGGGAAAAACGCCATGCACGCTTCCAGCCTCGCCCTGCCCCTGACCCAGCCGCAAGCGGCCAACACCACTGTCAGCAAGCGCCTGCCCAGCCCGCACCTGCTCAAGCAACAGATGCCACTGTCCAGCGAACTGGCCCAACAAGTCCAGGCCCATCGCCTGGCCATCCGCGACATCCTCGAAGGCCGCGACCCGCGCCTGCTGGTCATCGTCGGCCCCTGCTCGATCCATGACCCACGCGCGGCTCTGGAATACGCCGACCGCCTGGCCGCCCTTGGCCGCGAAGTCAACGACAAGCTGCTGCTGGTGATGCGCGCCTACGTCGAAAAACCGCGTACTACAGTGGGCTGGAAAGGCCTGGCCTACGACCCGCACCTCGATGGCAGTGACGACATGCACGCGGGTATCGCTTTGTCCCGCGGGCTGATGCTGAGCATGATCGAACGCGGCCTGCCGATCGCTACCGAGTTGCTGCAACCAATGGCCGCCGGCTACTTCGATGACCTGCTGGCTTGGGCGGCGATCGGCGCACGCACCACCGAATCGCAAATCCACCGCGAAATGGTCAGTGGCCTGGAACTGCCGGTCGGCTTCAAGAACGGTACGGACGGCGGCATCGCCATCGCCAGCGACGCCATGCGCAGCGCTGCCCACCCCCACCGGCACTTCGGTATGGATGCACAGGGCCACCCGGCGATCATCGAGACCTTGGGCAACCCGGACACACACCTTGTACTGCGCGGCGGCCACAAAGGCCCGAACTACGATGCCAACAGCATCGCCATGGCCCGCCAGGCGTTGGCCAAGGCCGGCCTGCAGGCACGGATCATGGTCGATTGCAGCCACGCCAACAGCGGCAAGGACCCGGCGCGCCAGCCAGCGGTCTTCAATGAGGTGCTGGAGCAGCGCCTGGCCGGCGACCGTTCGCTGGTCGGCGTGATGATCGAAGGGCACTTGTTCGATGGCTGCCAGGCGCTGGGCAAGGGCGCACTCAAATACGGTGTGTCGATTACCGACGGCTGCCTGGGCTGGGCCTCGACCGAAACCCTGTTGCGTGAGGCGGCACAAAAACTGTAGGCCAATGGTTGTAAGCCTGGCGAGACATACCCCGGACAAGTGCGCTAGGCTTGCCTTTTTTACCCCCAAGGAGCAGTACCCATGGCCCGTGCAACCGCCCGCCACATTCTGGTCAGCAGCGAAGACAAGTGCAACGAACTGAAAGCCCAGATCGAAGCAGGCGCCGACTTCGCTGAAATCGCCAAAGCCAACTCCACCTGCCCGTCCAGCCGTCAGGGCGGTGACCTGGGCTCGTTCGGCCCAGGCCAGATGGTCAAGGAATTCGACACCGTGGTCTTCAGCGCCCCGGTCAACACCGTGCAAGGCCCGGTGAAGACCCAGTTCGGCTACCACCTGCTGGAAGTGACCAGCCGCCAGGACTGATTCACCCCTCCCGGTGATCAGCCCCCCTGTGGGAGCGGGTTTACCCGCGAAGAGGCCAGACCAGACAACCTCGTTGCCTGCTCCGACGCATTCGCGGGTGAACCCGCTCCCACAAGTATTGTGGGGGCTTGTATTTTCGTGCATGGGCTTTACGGTCCAGGCGGCTACCACCCACGCCCTCACCGTCTACGGTGAAGCCCCCCGCTACGCCGCCAGCTTCCGGCATTTCGACTATGTAAACCCCGACGCCCCCAAGGGCGGCATCTTGCGCCGCTCGGCCATCGAGATCGGCCAGTTCGACCACATCCTCCCCTACATCGACAAAGGCATCGGTGTCAGCGAAGTCGATGGTCTGCTGTACGCGCCACTGGCGGTACGCTCGTACGATGAACCCTATACCGTTTACGGCCTGATCGCCCGGCGCATGGAGCGCGGCCCCAAGGATGCCTGGCTGCGTTTCGACATCGACCCGCGCGCCACCTTCGCCGATGGCAAGCCGGTGCGCGCCGAAGACGTTCGTTTCACCTTCGAACTGCTGATGAGCAAGGGCAGCCTCAAATACCGTACCCAGTTTGCCGACGTGGCCGGCGTGACCGTCGAAAGCCTGCACAGCGTGCGATTCGACTTGAAGCCCGAGCACGGCCGCACCCTGGCGCTGGACCTCGCAAGCCTGCCGGTAATGCCCAAGCACGATTGGCAGCAGCGCGATTTTGCCAACGGTGCCGGCTTCGACAAGCCGGTCGGCAGCGGGCCATACCGCATCGGGCGCATCGATAACGGCCGCAGCATCACCTTTGAACGCGACCCTGCATGGTGGGCACGTGACCTGCCGGCCAGCCGTGGCCGCTACAATTTCGACAAGCTGCGCATCGAGTACTTCGGCGACACCGAAGTGGCGCGCCAGGTACTCAAAGGCGGAGGCTACGACTATAACCGCGAGTTCTCCGCCACGGCCTACACCTTGGGCTACAACGGTGCGCAACTGGACGACGGCCGCCTGCAACGCGCCCACCTGGCCCCGGCCAAACCGCAGGTGGCCCAGGGTTTCGTGTTCAACCTCGACCGGCAGCAGTTCAAGGACCGCCGTGTGCGCCAAGCGCTGGGTATGTTGTGGGACTACGAGTGGAGCAACCGGCAGATGATGCGCAACCTGTACATCCGCCAGCAAAGCGTGTTCTCCAATACCCCTCTGGCCGCTCGCCAGCTGCCGGATGCGGGGGAGTTGAAGCTGCTCGCCCCTTTGCGCGGCCAAGTGCCAGATGACGTTTTCACCACGGTGTTCACCGCCCCGGTCACCGACGGCTCGGGGATCATCCGTCAACAGCAGTTGCAGGCCCTGGCCCTGCTCGAACAAGCCGGCTGGCACCCCGAAGGCGACCGCCTGGTGAATAGCCAGGGCACGCCGCTGGCGTTCACATTCCTCAATGGCCAGGCGGGCCTTGAACGCCTGCTGCTGCCGTGGAAGCGCAACCTGGCCCAGATCGGCGTGAGCCTGAACATCCGCAACGTCGACTCGGCCCAGTACGTCAATCGGCTGATGGCGCGCGATTACGACATGATCGTCACCGGCTACCCGGTCACCCTGTCGCCCGGTACCGAGTTGTACAACTACTTTGGCTCGGCGGCCGCTCACGACCCTGGCTCGAACAACCTGATGGTCCTGCAGGACCCGGCCGTAGACCATCTGATCGACGGCCTGGTCGGCGCCGACACCCAGGCCGACATGCTGCGCCACGCCCATGCCCTGGACCGCGTGCTGCAATGGAATTACTACTGGATCCCCAACTATTACCCGCCGGGCAGCTCTACCGTCTGGTGGAACCGCTTCGGTCGGCCCAAGGTCCAGGCCACTTACGACGAAGGGCTGGACACCTGGTGGGAGGTCAGCCCTACCCCGCTGACCAACGCGCAAATGGCCGAACGCCGGAATTCCTCGCCATGACCGCTTATATCCTGCGCCGCCTGTTGCTGATCATTCCGACGCTGCTGGCAATCCTGCTGGTCAATTTCGCCATCGTCCAGGCCGCGCCGGGTGGCCCGGTGGAACAAGCCGTGGCGCGCCTGCAGGGCATCGGTGGCGGCGCACCTGGCGCGCGCGCAGAAGTGGTTCATGGCGAATCCCGCGCCACACGCGGCCTGGACCCGAAACTGATCGAAGAGATCAAGCGCCAGTACGGCTTTGACAAATCCGCCCCCGAACGCTTGTGGTTGATGCTCGGCCAATATGCCCGGCTGGACTTTGGCAACAGCTTTTTCCGTGGCGCGAAAGTCACCGACCTGATTCTCGACAAGTTGCCGGTCACCCTGTCACTGGGCTTCTGGGCCACGCTGATCACCTACCTGGTGTCGATCCCGCTGGGCATCCGCAAGGCGATGCGCCACGGCAGCCGCTTCGATGCCTGGAGCAGCGCGTTGATCGTGATCGGTTACGCCCTGCCTTCGTTCCTGTTCGCACTGCTGCTGATCGTCCTGTTTGCCGGCGGCACTTCGCTCAACTGGTTCCCGGTGCGCGGCCTGGTCTCGGACAATTTCGACGAGCTCAGCCTGCTGGGCAAGGTCGCCGACTACTTCTGGCACCTGGTGCTGCCGGTCGCCGCCCTGGTGATCGGAGGGTTCGCCACCCTCACGCTGCTGACCAAGAATGCCTTCCTCGACGAGGTTTCCCGCCAATACGTGGTCACTGCCCGGGCCAAGGGCCTCAGCGAACGCCGCGTGCTGTATGGCCATGTCTTGCGCAACGCCATGCTGCTGGTGGTGGCCGGGTTGCCACAGGCGCTTATCACGGTATTTTTCGCCGGTTCGTTGCTGATCGAGGTGATCTTCTCGCTCGATGGCCTTGGCCGCATGAGCTATGAGGCCGCCGTGTCGCGGGATTACCCGGTGGTGTTCGGCACGCTGTTCATCTTCACCCTGGCGGGCCTGCTGATTCGTCTGATCGGTGACCTGTCTTACACGTTGCTCGACCCGCGCATCGACTTCGATACGAGGGCGCATTGATGCTGTCGCCCCTAGCACGCCGTCGCCTGCAACGCTTTCGTCGCCACCGCCTGGGCTGGGTGTCGCTGTGGTTGTTTGCCGGCCTTCTGCTGCTGAGCCTTGGCGCTGAACTGGTGGCCAACGACAAGCCACTGCTGCTCGGCTACAAGGGCGAACTGTACGTTCCGGCGCTCAAACGCTACACCGAGCAGCAGTTCGGCGGGCAACTGCCGTTTCAGCCCGACTACCGCAGCGCCTATGTGCGCCAACTGATTGCTGAACAGGGTGGCTGGATGCTGTTCGCACCTATCCCGTTCAGTGCCGATACACCAAATTACGACTTGCAGGTGCCCACCCCCAGCCCGCCCAGCGCCAGCAACTGGCTGGGCACCGACGACCAGGGCCGTGACGTGCTGGCGCGGGTGCTTTATGGCACGCGGGTATCGCTGCTGTTCGCCTTCGCCCTGACCGTGGTCAGTGTGCTCATCGGCGTGGCGGCAGGCGCCCTGCAAGGCTACCACGGGGGCTGGGTCGACCTGCTCGGCCAGCGTTTGCTGGAGGTATGGTCGGGGTTGCCCGTGTTGTATCTGCTGATCATCCTCAGCGGTTTTGTCGAACCGGATTTCTGGTGGCTGCTGGGGATCATGGCGCTGTTCTCCTGGCTGACCCTGGTCGACGTGGTGCGCGCCGAGTTCCTGCGCGGGCGCAACCTGGAGTATGTAAAGGCCGCGCGGGCGCTGGGGTTACCGGACAGTCAGGTCATGCTGCGGCATATCTTGCCCAATGCCATGAATGCCACGCTGACCTATGTGCCGTTCATGCTGACCGGGGCGATTACCACACTGACCGCGCTGGACTTTCTGGGCTTTGGCATGCCAGCGGGCAGCGCCTCGCTGGGCGAGCTGGTGACCCAGGGCAAGCAGCACCTGGAGGCACCGTGGTTGGGCTTTACCGCGTTCTTTGCGCTGGCGGTGATCTTGTCACTGCTGGTGTTTATCGGGGATGCCTTGCGTGAGGCGTTTGACCCCCGACGATAAGTTTTCAGGCCCGGTCTTTTCGCGGGCTTGTGCCAATACATGATTCAGGATGTTCACCCATGCACGAAAGCGACAGCCTCAAGGACTACCCCCAGGTACGGCAACTGGCGATCCGCTCGCTGTTCGAGATCATCGAACAGTCCAGTGAGGGCACGGTAATCGTCGACCGCCAGGCACGCATCGTCTGGATGAACGAACGCTATGCCCGACGCTTTGGCCTGGCCGACGCCGCCAGCGCCATCGGCCAGCCGTGTGAAGCGGTGATCCCCGGCAGCCTGATGCGCGACGTGGTGAGCAATGGCCGCCCCATCCTGCTGGACATGCTCGACACGCAGAACGAGCCGTTGGTGGTCATGCGCCTACCCATCCACGACGACCAGGGCACGCTGATCGGCGCCATCGGCTTTGCCCTGTTCGACGAACTGCGCAGCCTGTCGCCGCTGCTCAAACGCTATTCCAGCATGCAGCAGGAACTGGCCTCGACCCGCTCGCAACTGCGCGCCCGCCAGGCCAAGTACAGCTTCGCCCAGTTCGTAGGCAGCAGCGCGGCCAGCCTGGAAGCCAAGCGACGCGCCCGGCGTGGCGCCGGCAGCGATTCACCCGTGTTGCTGCTGGGCGAAACCGGCACCGGCAAGGAACTGCTGGCCCACGCCATTCACGCAGCCTCAGCACGGGCGCACAAGGCCTTTGTCAGCATCAACAGCGCAGCCATCCCGGAGACGCTGCTGGAAGCCGAATTCTTCGGCACTGCGCCGGGTGCTTTTACCGGCGCCGACCGCAAAGGCCGCAGCGGCAAGCTGCAACTGGCCGAAGGCGGCACGCTGTTCCTCGACGAGATCGGCGACATGCCGCTGGCCCTGCAGAGCAAGCTGCTGCGGGTGCTGCAGGAAAAGGAATACGAGCCGGTCGGGTCCAACCAGATGCTGCGCAGCGATGTGCGCATCATCGCCGCCACCTCCATCGACCTGCAGGCCGCCATGGCCCGCGGGGCCTTCCGCGCCGACCTGTATTACCGGCTGAATGTGCTGCCGATCGATGTCCCGCCGTTGCGGCAACGGCTGGAGGACCTGCCGGCGCTGTGCGAGGCCATATTGGCTGAGCTGGGCAGCCAGTACGAGCTGGAAGCTGAAGCGCAGCAACTGCTGGCCAGGCATGCCTGGCCGGGGAACATTCGCGAGCTGCGCAATGTGCTGGAGCGCACGACCTTGCTGGCGGATCAGCCCCGGCTGGGGGTTGCGGACCTGCGTGCGGCACTGGGGCCATTGAGCCCGCTGGCTGAGGCGCCCATACGGCAGACCTACCGCGAGGCGTGCGAGGCCTTTGAACGCGGCCTGATTGCCGGGGCGCTGGCCGAACAGGGAGGAAAAGTACCAGAGGCAGCGGCAGCCTTAGGGCTGGGGCGGTCGACGCTGTACAAGAAGATGGCGGCACTTGGTCTCTGATTGGAGACTCTTGTTTCTTATTTGAGATTACCGCCAGAGCTCCGCCCTTTAACGGAGGCAAGCCAGCGATGGGCTGTAAAGCAGCCCATGGCGTCTCTAAATGTAGACATAGACTTCTAACAAAACCCTTTAACCCTTAAAAATCAGCCAGTTACATAGTTGGCACGATTCCCGCTATCTCCTGCTCAACGATAAAAACAAGACTCACCCAGGAGACCCACCCCGATGACCGTGCTCATCGCACTCGCTGCTCTGGCCTTGCTGATGCTGGCCGCCTACCGCGGTTACAGCGTAATCCTCTTCGCCCCCATCGCCGCCCTCGGCGCTGTCCTGCTCACCGACCCTTCTGCCGTCGCCCCTGCTTTCACCGGGGTGTTCATGGAGAAAATGGTCGGTTTCATCAAACTGTACTTCCCGGTATTCCTGCTGGGCGCGGTGTTCGGCAAGCTGATCGAGCTGTCCGGTTTCTCCCGCTCGATCGTCGCCGCGGCCATCCGCCTGCTCGGCACCCGCCAGGCGATGCTGGTCATCGTACTGGTCTGTGCCCTGCTCACTTACGGCGGTGTTTCGCTGTTCGTGGTGGTGTTCGCGGTGTACCCGTTCGCCGCCGAAATGTTCCGTCAGAGCAACATCCCCAAACGCCTGATCCCGGCCACCATCGCCCTGGGCGCATTCTCGTTCACCATGGACGCCCTGCCCGGCACCCCACAGATCCAGAACATCATCCCCAGCACCTTCTTCAACACCACCGCCTGGGCCGCACCATGGCTGGGCCTGATCGGCACGCTGTTCGTGTTCTTTACCGGCATGGCCTACCTGCAGCGCCAGCGCAACAAGGCCCTGCGCGCCGGTGAGGGTTATGGCACCGACTTGCGCAACGAACCGGAAACCGCTGCCGACCTGAGCCTGCCCAACCCTTGGCTGGCGCTGTCGCCGCTGATACTGGTGGGGGTCATGAACCTGGTGTTCACCCACTGGATACCGCATTGGTACGGCCCCAGTCACAGCCTGCAACTGCCAGGCATGAGTGCACCGGTACAAAGCGACGTGGCCAAGCTGACGGCCATCTGGGCTGTGCAGGCGGCGTTGCTGGTGGGCATCCTGATGGTCCTGGTGTGCGCCTTTGGCGCCATTCGTACACGCTTGGCCGAGGGCACCAAAAGCGCGGTGGGCGGTGCCTTGCTGGCAGCCATGAACACCGCCTCGGAATACGGCTTTGGCGCGGTAATCGCCTCGCTACCGGGTTTTCTGGTGCTGGCCGATGCCTTGCGCGGCATCCCCAACCCATTGGTGAACGAAGCCATCACCGTGACCTTGCTGGCCGGCATCACCGGCTCCGCCTCGGGCGGCATGAGCATCGCCCTGGCCGCCATGGGCGACACGTTCATCGCCGCCGCCCACGCGGCCGACATCCCGCTGGAAGTGCTGCACCGGGTAGCCGCCATGGCCAGCGGCGGCATGGACACCCTGCCACACAACGGCGCGGTGATCACCTTGCTGGCGGTGACCGGCCTCACCCACCGCGAGGCTTACAAGGACATTTTTGGTATCACCCTGATCAAGACCCTGGCGGTGTTCGTGGTCATCGCCACGTTCTACGCCACTGGCATCGTCTAAGGAGCATGGCATGACCCTTGAAGGCAAAACTGCACTCGTCACCGGTTCCACCAGCGGCATTGGCCTGGGCATCGCCCAGGTATTGGCCCGGGCTGGCGCCAACATCGTGCTCAACGGCTTTGGCGACCCGGGCCCCGCCATGGCGGAAATTGCCCGGCACGGGGTGAAGGTTGTGCATCACCCGGCCGACCTGTCGGATGTGATCCAGATCGAGGCCTTGTTCAACCTGGCCGAACGAGAGTTCGGCGGCGTCGACATCCTGGTCAACAACGCCGGTATCCAGCATGTGGCACCGGTTGAGCAGTTCCCGCCAGAAAGCTGGGACAAGATCATCGCCCTGAACCTGTCGGCCGTATTCCATGGCACGCGCCTGGCGCTGCCGGGCATGCGCACGCGCAACTGGGGGCGCATCATCAATATCGCTTCGGTGCATGGCCTGGTCGGCTCGATTGGCAAGGCAGCCTACGTGGCAGCCAAGCATGGTGTGATCGGCCTGACCAAGGTGGTCGGCCTGGAAACCGCCACCAGTCATGTCACCTGCAATGCCATCTGCCCGGGCTGGGTGCTGACGCCTCTGGTGCAAAAGCAGATCGACGATCGTGCAGCCAAGGGTGGCGATCGGCTGCAAGCGCAGCACGATCTGCTGGCAGAAAAGCAACCGTCGCTGGCTTTCGTCACCCCCGAACACCTCGGTGAGCTGGTACTCTTTCTGTGCAGCGAGGCCGGTAGCCAGGTTCGCGGCGCCGCCTGGAACGTCGATGGTGGCTGGTTGGCCCAGTGACGGGCGGCCTGGGCCTGGCGACGGCCGCGCATTCGTTTATCAGCAAGGAGGCCTTATGCGCCCTACCCCAATGACCGCGATTCTGGCCTTGAGCCTGGCCACTGTCGCACCTGCGATGGCCGCCAGCCTGAAGGACATCGCGCCCTACCCCGAGGCGGAAAAAGGCTTCACCCGGCAGGTCATCCACCTGCCGGCCCAGGCCGATGAGTCGGCCTATAAACTGGAAATCCTCGCTGGCAAGACCCTGCAGGTCGACTGCAATCGCCAGCGCCTGGGCGGCACCCTTGAAGAACGCACCCTGGAAGGCTGGGGCTACAGTTACTATCGCCTGGACAACGTCAGCGGCCCGGCCAGCACACTGATGGCCTGCCCGGACGGCAATAAGACCGAAGCCTTCGTGCCGGTGGTCGGCGACGGCTTCCTGCTGCGCTACAACAGTAAGCTGCCGGTGGTGGTGTATGCGCCCAAGGATGTCGAAGTGCGCTACCGCGTGTGGTCGGCATCGCAGGATGTGCAAAAGGCTAAAGTAGAGTAAGCAGAACCGCTTTCTCTGCAGGATCAGCTTCTTCGCAACACAAGGCTGATCCTGCACTGAGCCTGCTTTGTTCCGGTAAAGGAGATTCGGCATGAACGATGTGCTCTGGCGCCCGTCCACAACGCAGATCGAGGCCAGCCGGATGGATGCCTTCCGCCGCCGGGTCAACCTGCGCTACAACCTGCAACTCGACGACTACCAGGCCCTGCACGGCTGGAGCATCGAACAGCGCGGCGCCTTCTGGCAAACCCTTGCCGAGTATTTCCACGTGCATTGGCATACCCCGCCCAGCCAGGTGCTCAGCGAAGGGCCGCAGATGCCCGATGCACAGTGGTTCGCCAATGCCACCCTGAACTTTGCCGAACACCTGCTGCGCCGCCGCGACGACCGCCCGGCCGTGGTCGCCGTACGCGAAGACGGCCAACGCGAAGTGTTCAGCCATGCTGAACTGGCCGCACAGGTGGCCGGGCTGCAAACGGCATTCAAGACCGCAGGTATCGTCCCGGGCGACCGGGTAGCGGCCATCATGCCCAATACCTGGCAAACACTGGTGGCCATGCTCGCCTGCACCAGCCTTGGCGCGGTCTGGTCTACCTCCTCGCCCGAGTTCGGCGTGCACGGCATCATCGACCGCTTCGGCCAGATCGAACCCAAGCTGCTGATCGTCTGCGCCGGTTACCAGTATGCGGGCAAGGCCATCGACCAGGTGACCAAGGTCAACCAGGTGTGCGCGCAGTTGCCTGGCCTGGAGCAACTGATCGTGGTGCCCCATACCCGCAAAGGCACGCGTGCCGACGAATTCCAGGCAGCCAACGTCAGCCTGTGGGATGACTTCTTCCAGCCCGGCGGCGAGCCCCGTTTCACCCCGCTGCCGTTCGACCACCCGCTGTACATCCTCTATTCCAGTGGCACCACCGGGGTGCCCAAGTGCATTGTCCATCGCGCCGGAGGTGTGCTATTGCAACACCTCAAGGAACACGGCCTGCACAACGACCTGAAGGCCGACGACGTGCTGTTCTACTACACCACCTGCGGCTGGATGATGTGGAACTGGCTGGCCAGCGGCCTGGCGGTGGGTGCCACGCTGGTGCTGTACGACGGCTCGCCGTTCCACCCGGGCCCCGAGCGCCTTCTGGACCTGATAGAGGCCGAGGGCATCCACGCCTTCGGTACCAGCGCCAAGTACCTGGCGGCACTGGAGCAGGCAGGCCTGGAACCCGCCACCAGCCACTGCCTGACCAGCCTGCGGCTGCTGATGTCCACCGGTTCGCCGCTGTCACCGCACAGCTATGACTATGTGTACGACAAGATCAAGGCCGACCTGTGGCTCGTGTCCATGTCGGGCGGTACGGATATCGTCTCCTGCTTCGTGCTGGGCAACCCGACCCTGCCTGTGCGTCGCGGCGAAATCCAGTGCAAGGGCCTGGGTATGGCGGTGGAGGTGTGGAACGAGCAGGGTCAGCCCGTGGTGGACGAAAAAGGCGAGCTGGTGTGCACGCGCAACTTCCCCTCGATGCCTCTCGGTTTCTGGAACGACCCGGAAGGCCGCCGTTACCACGATGCCTACTTCAGCCAGTTTCCGGGGGTGTGGGCCCAGGGCGACTACGCCGAGCAGCGTGCCAGCGGGGGCATGGTGATCCACGGTCGCTCCGACGCCGTGCTCAACCCGGGCGGTGTGCGCATTGGCACGGCGGAGATCTACCGCCAGGTGGAAAAGGTCGAACAGGTTGTGGAAAGCGTGGCCATCGGCCAGGACTGGAACGGGGATGTGCGGGTGGTGCTGTTCGTGCGCCTGCAAGAAGGCCTGCAGCTGGATGAAGCCTTGCGCCAGCACATCCGCCAGGTGATACGCCAGTACACCACGCCCCGCCATGTGCCGGCGGTGATCGCCCAGGTCAGCGACATACCGCGCACCATCAGTGGCAAGCTGGTGGAACTGGCGATTCGCGATGTGGTGCATGGGCGGCCGGTGAAGAACACCGATGCCCTGGCCAACCCGGAGGCGCTGGAGCAGTTTCGCGATCGCGCTGAGCTGAAGAGCTGACATTCATCGCGGCCATTTGGGCGCGATCGCTTCAACGGGATTCAATCAGGCATAATGCCGCCTTTTTTCCCGATACACAGGTAGCCCATGAAAGCCCAAGCCCGCCACATACTGGTCAAGACCGCTGACGAAGCTGAAAAGCTCAAGCAGCGCATCGCCAACGGCGAGGCTTTCGACGTGCTCGCCAAAAAGTTCTCTCTTTGCCCATCCGGCAAGCGGGGTGGTGACCTGGGCGAAATCCGCCCAGGGCAGATGGTCGGTGCCATCGACCAGGTGATTTTCAAGAAGCCTTTGCGTGTAGTACACGGGCCGATCAAGAGCAAATTCGGCTACCACCTGGTGCAAACGTTCTACCGCGACTAAGGCGCTAGCCTTTTGCCACCTGACATTTTTGCCAGTTGTGGTCGTGACGCACTCCTCTATACAACCCCGGTAACCCTGCACACGACGTGTGGTGCGCAGGACTCCCCGGAGAATGGAGGATTTCCTGATGCGTCTACGCCTGATGCTGACCCTGGGTTCGCTGCCGCTGCTGGCCATGGCCCCGCCCGCCGCACACGCGGCTTGCACCTTCTCACCCGGCCCGGGTAACGACACCTACACCTGTGACAGCGGCACGGCGCCCTCGCTGTTGGACACCAGCGGTGATAACCGCCTGGTATTCCCGGCATCCGGTAGCGGCGCCATCACCGGCGACGTAACCTTTGGCGCCGGCAGAGACAGCATCGACATGGCCTCTGGCAGCGTTGGCGGCAACATCCACCAGGGTGCCGGCATCGATGACTTCGCCATGAGCGGCGGCGTCATCGAAGGCAACGTCAACCAGGGCGATGGCCTGGACACCTTTCACATGACCGGCGGCTGGATCAAGGGCACGTTCGACAGCGGCGACTATGCCGAAATGGACAACGGGCGTATCGGCAACGTCAACATGCGGCTGGACGAGAACACCTTCATCATGCGTGGCGGCAGCGTCGACCGGAACGTCATCGCGGCCTTCGACAAGGACTACATCGAAGTCTTCGAGGGCAACATCGGCGGCAATATCAGCGTCAGCGGTGGCGATGACCAGGTCCTGATGCATGGCGGCCAGGTTGGTGGTGATGTGCTGCTGAGCACTGGCAACGACCGCTTCACCTGGGACGGTGGCCGTATTGGCGGGCGCGTGGATGCGGGGCCAGGTAATGACACGGCACTGCTCAAAGGCCTCACGCCCGAGGTACTGAGTATCACGTTGGACGGCGGCGGAGGTAACGACAGCCTGACGTTCGATGCCAGCCAGCCGGCAGGCGGTGCCCACTATGTGAACTGGGAGCGCGTGGCGCTGAACAACGGCAGCCGGCTGGCACTGGATGACACGCTGGTACTGGGCGACAGTGACAGCAGCACGGGCAGCCTCACCCTCGACGCCAGCAGCAGCATCACTTCACGCCAAGGGGTGATCACTGCGTTTGCCCCAGGCCAGCGCGCCGCAATCAGCAACGCAGGCACACTTGACCTCGCCGCCGGCAATGATGCCATGGGCCGCTTGAGCATCGAGGGCGATTACACCGGCAACAACGGCGCCCTGCGCCTGAACAGCGTGCTGGCCGGCGATGGCGCTGCTTCCGATCGCCTGGTGATCAGCCGCGGCGCGATCGCTGGCTCTACACAGGTGCTCATCAACAACCTCAACGGCGCAGGTGCAGCGACTGCGCAGAACGGCATCCAGGTGGTCGAAGCCCTTGACGGCGCCACCAGCACGGCCACCGCCTTTGTACAGCCCCAGAGGCTATCGGCCGGTGCCTACGACTATCGGCTGTTCAAAGGGGGTGTCACTGCTGGCAGTGAAAACAGCTGGTACCTGCGCTCGACGCTGGTTGCGCCGCCCGCTCCAGCCCCTGTGCCGGCACCGGGCGAGGCGCCGGTGATCGCCCCGGCCGTCACCCCGCCCGTCGCTGCGCCCGCGCCCGGCCAGGCCGAGCTGCCTGCCCCAGTGCAGGGCGAAAGCCTGCCACTGTACCGCCCCGAGGTCCCGGTTTATGCCGCAGCGCCACGGGGTGCCGCGATCATCGCCCGTCAGGCATTGGGCACCTTTCACCAGCGCCAGGGCGACCATCTGTTACTCCAGGGTGAAGGCGCCCTGCCCGCCAGCTGGGGGCAAGCCTACGGTGGCGCGCTGCGCCAGCAATGGAGCGGCACGGTCAGCCCGAGCCTGGATGGCGACTTGTACGGTTTCAAGGTGGGCCAGGATCTGTATGCCAAGGTTGGCGAGAATGGTTACCGCCAGCATGTTGGTATCTACGTAAGCCACAGCCGCCTGGACGCCGACGTCAAAGGGTTTGCCCTGGCCGTTCACGACCGCGGCGTGGGCGACCTGAAGCTCGATGGCGATAGCGTGGGCACCTACTGGACGCTGGTCGGGCCACAGGGCACGTACCTGGACGCGGTGTTGCAGTACACCCACCTGGATGGCCGCGCCCGCTCCGATCGTGGCGACACGCTGAACGTCGACGGCCACGCCTGGACAGCTTCACTGGAATCGGGCTACCCCATCACCCTGTCCGAGCGCTGGCGCGTGGAACCGCAAGCTCAACTGATTGCGCAAAAGGTCGCGCTGGACAGCGCCAGCGACAGCGTCTCGCGCATCAGCCATGACGCCCAGGTCGAGCTGACCGGCCGCCTGGGCCTGCGCCTGGAGGGTGCGTTCACAGGAAGCAGCGGGCGCCTGTTGCAACCCTATGCGCAGGTCAACCTGTGGCACGGCGACGGTGGGCGCGACACCTTGACCTTCGATGACGCTGACAAGATCAAGACCGATTACCGCTATACCTCAGTGCAACTGGAAAGCGGTGTGGTAGCACAGGTCAACGAAGCGCTGAGCCTGCATGGCGGCGTGCAGTACACCGCCAACCTGGACAGCCGCCAGCAGGAAGCCAGCGGCGTGAACCTGGGCGTGCGCTGGCAGTTCTAGCGGCGCGCAGCCAGCAGACCGAGACCCGCGCAGCCCAGCAAGGACGCGCTGACCCGGTTGAACATCCGGCGTGGGCCGGGCTGGCTGAACCAGCGCTGCATATAGGCGCCCAAGCCTGAATAGATGGCAATGGCCGCCCATTCCAGCAGCAGGAACAACACACCCAGCCAAAGGAACTGCTCACTCACCGGGGTGCTGCTACCGACCGAGACGAACTGCGGCAGGAAGGCGGTAAAAATCAGGATGGCCTTGGGGTTGCCGGCCGCCACCCAGAACTCCTGGCGCGCCAGGCGCCAAGTGCCGCCAGGGTGATCGCTTGCCACCACGGTCTCGCTCACGGGTGCGCGCCACAGTTGCCAGGCGATGTAGAACAGGTAGGCCGCGCCCACCACCTTGATGGCCAGGAACAGGTATTCGCTGGTATGCAACACCACTGCCAGGCCCATCGCTGCCAGGGCGATCATGCCGCAGAAGGCAAGGATACGGCCGCCGCCGGCCACGCAGGCGGTGCGCAGGCCGTAACGGCTGGCGTTGTGCAGTGACAACAGGTTGTTTGGCCCTGGCGCCATGTTCAAGGCGAAGCAGGCGGGGATGAAAAGCAGCAGGCTTGAAAGGTCCATTCTCGTTTTCCTCTGACAACAGCCCTCTATTTCGGCGCGTTCCGGGCCCTGCGGTCAAGTAACAGCCAGCGATAAAAACTGTACGGGTTCACGGTACCTGTTAACCTGCCGGCAATACCGAGGAGCCTGTAATGCCCCGTTCCCACGCCGCCCTGTGGCGCGATCCGGCCCTGGCACATGTCGAAAGCCGGCGCGCCTGCCACAGCCGGGCCTGCTACAAGGCCCACAGCCACCCGACGTTTTCCATCGGTGCGGTGGATGCTGGCCGCAGCCATTTCACCGGGGCTGCCGACGGGCAGCATCACTTGGCACCCGGCACGCTGGTACTGGTCCCGGCCCACCGCGTGCATGCCTGCAACCCGGCCCCCGGCCTGGCGTGGAGCTATCAGATGCTGCATGTGGATGCCGACTGGCTGACGCAGTTACGCCTGGAGTCGGGCCTTGGCGGTATCGAAGCTGGCGAACCGGTGCGTATCTGCAGGGAGGCTGAGGTATATCGGCAGTTCTGCGCGCTGAACAGGTTACTGTTTTCCAGTGCCTGCAACGGCGAGAAAGATGCGGCGCTGATTGCCTTTCTGGGGGACCTGGACGTTTCCGCACACCCACCGCTGGCAGCGGCCCCCGCCCTGGAAGCCGCCACCTTGAGCGGGTTGCTTGCACGCATCGAACACCAGGACCCTGCCCAATTGAGCCTGGATGTGTTGGCGCGGGAGGCGGGGCTTGGGCGCTATCAGCTGATCCGCGCGTTTCGTGCGGCTACCGGGTTCACGCCGCATGCCTACCTGCTCAATGCCCGGGTCAATCGTGGGCGGCAACTGTTGAGTGAAGGGCTGGCCCTGGCGGAAGTGGCCTACCAGCTTGGCTTTGCTGACCAGAGCCATTTCCAGCGGGTGTTCAAGGCCCATGTGGGGGTTACGCCGGGGCAGTACCGCGGAAACTGAAGGCTGCTGCAGGTGCAATATTGTTCAATACGCCAGAACGGGCCCGGCAGCAGACTGCGGTTTTTTCCGTAGAGCAGCCCCCAATGCAACAATTCATGATCATCGCCCTGGCCCACTTCCTTGCCCTGCTCTCACCTGGCCCGGACTTTTTCCTGGTCGCACGCAACGCGATCAGCAGCGGCTGGCGCATCGCCAGCGGCGCCTGCCTGGGCATAGCACTGGCCAACGGTGCGTTCATCGTCATCGCCTTCACCGGGCTCTCGGTTCTGCAGCAGGGCAGCCTGCTGTTCACCGCCCTGCAACTGGCCGGCGCCAGCTACCTGCTGTACATCGGCGTGCTGTTCCTGCGCCATGCCGGGCAAACCAGCCTGGGCACAGTCACCGGGAGCCAGCGGGTGCATGGCTGGTGGCGCAGTTTGGGCATGGGCTTCTTGTCCGGCATCCTCAACCCCAAGAACGCGCTGTTCTATGCCAGCCTGGCCAGCATGGTCGCCAGCGTCAGCCCCGGCTGGAAAACGGCCTACGCCGTATGGATGTTCAGCATCGTCCTGCTCTGGGACTTGCTGGTCGCCGTGGCCATCGGCAACCAGCGGGTACTGCGGCGATTCGCCCGCAGCCTGGCGTGGCTGGAGCGGGCCTCGGGGGTCATGCTGGTGTTGTTGGCAGGGGCGTTGTTGCTGCATCTGGCCCAGGGCTGACCCGCTCCAAGGTGCGCATGTCGACCAAGGTGAAATGCCCGCTGGACCAGCCCCCCGTGTCCAGGTGCCACACATTGCCCAGCAGCTTGGCCTCCAGCACCGGGGTGTGGCCGACCAGCAGGGCTCGCAGGCCCTGCACCGGTTGGGTGTCTCCCTCTTTCAGGCGCCGACGCGACCACTGGCACACTTGGCGCACGTCAGGGTCGTCATCCAGTTCCAGCCAGGAGCGTAAGACTGCCCAGTCGGCAAACGGGCTGTCTGCATGCAGCAGGCCTACCAGCCCGTCAGCACTCTCCACTTCCATGGCAATCGGCAGCTGCTCGAAACGCTCCACGAAACGCAGTTGCTCGCGCCGCGGCAAGTCGAGAAACCAGCCACCGCCGGCGGCGCGGTACATGCCCAGGTCGAGCCGCCCCCCGCGCACGCGGGTGATTGCCAAGGCCTCATGATTGCCCTGGACGGCATGGAACCAAGGCTGGGCCAGCCATTCCAGCGCTGCCTCGCTGTGCGGCCCACGGTCGACCAGGTCACCTACGCTGAACAGGCGGTCCACCGCCGGATCGAACCCTACCGCATCCAGGCATTGTTGCAGGCGCTGGAAGTGACCATGGATATCGCCCACCGCCAGGTCCCGTCCCCGGATATTGGCGATCAGCCGCCGAAACCGTGCCATTACCGTCTTCCTCTGCTGGTGGCACCATGCCCGCCTCGCGCGTGCCCTGCTCATGGCGCTGTCACTGGACAGCATGGCACAAGGCACCGCGGCTGCGCGGATCTTGGTGCGTTGCGTTGCGCACTCGAGGCTTCCTGAAAACCCTTCACTGGTACAGGCGTTGGTGCCAATAGTATGCTCGGTACTTGAACCTCTACCAAGGAAGGGTCTTGATGAAACTGTGCGCCGTACAACTGGCGTCGCTCAAGGGCGATTTGCCAGCCAACCTCCAGCGCCATCTGGTTTGCATCGAGCAGGCTGCTGCCCTGGGTGCCGAACTGGTCGTGTTTCCCGAGCTGTCACTGACCGGCTATGAGCCGAGTGTGGCGCGTCAGGCCGCCCTACCCGTCACCTCCACGCGCCTGGACCCGCTGCAGGCAGCGTGCGACCGCTTGGGCATTACGGTTGCCGTGGGCCTGCCATTGCCGACACCCGACGGCATACGCATCGGCATGCCCATCTTCTGCCCAGGGGCGCCGCGCCAGGCCTATGCCAAACAGCGCTTGCATGATGATGAGCTGCCTTATTTCACCCCAGGTGATCAGGCATTGCTGCTGGAGGTAGGTGAACACCGGGTGGCGCCGGCGATCTGCTACGAATCGATGTTCCTGGCGCATGCCGCCGTGGCCCGGGAGCGCGGTGCCGACCTGTACCTGGTCAGCGTTGCGAAAACCGCCAAGGGTATCCGCGAGGGATATGCGCACTACCCAGAGGTGGCACGCGAGCTGGGCATGCCGGTATTGATGGCCAACTGCGTGGGGCCGGCCGACACCTTCATCGGTGCCGGCGGTTCTGCAGCATGGGACAGCCAGGGGCACTTGCTGGCCAGCCTGGATGACCACAGTGAAGGGCTGATCGTACTCGACACCCGCAGTGCCAGTGCGATCACCCTGCCCTTGGACCCGTACCTTGCATGATCTATCTGTTTCTAGCGTTGCTGAGCTACGCCTGCACCTACTACCTGGTCGGTTTGCTGATTCAGGGTCAACTCGCCGATGTGGCCGAGGGATTGCGCCATCGGCCCGATGCGCCTACGCCCGGCGAGTACCTGCGTGAGGTCGAGCCCCGCGCACGTCAGGCGCGGCGGCAATACACCCTGATCGCCGGTTCGGTGCTGGCCGTGCTGGCCTGCCTGATCGCCAGCGGGTTCGGTTGACGCCTTACAGGTCCAGCGCCAGGCTTTGCCGCCCTTCCAGCGCCAGCAGGTACTGCTTGGCCGCCAGGCCACCGGCAAAGCCGGTCAGGCTGCCCGACGCACCGATTACCCGGTGACACGGGGCGATGATCGAAATCGGGTTGCGGCCATTGGCAGCGCCTACCGCGCGTACCGCCCTGGGGTTGCCGAGCTGCCGGGCAATGTCGCTGTAGCTGCGGGTTTCGCCGAACGGTATCGCCAGCAACGCGGCCCACACCTGGCGCTGGAACTCAGTACCGGCAAAGTCCAGCGCCAGCTCGAAACGCTGGCGCTTGCCGTCAAAGTACTCACCCAGCTGGCGAGCGGTTTCCCGCAGTACCGGGCACTGGTCGTCCCGGTGCAGTGCGCCCAGGCGTACGCGGTTTTCCCGCTCCTCTTCCCACAATACGGCTGCCAGGCAATTGCCACGGGCCACAAGGGTCAGCATGCCGACGGGCGATGGCATGATCGTGAATGCGCTGGACATAGCAGGCTCCTGCAAGTTGCGACCGCTCAACTGTACGCATCCACAGTCTTTCATGCACCCGCTTTCTTGCTCAGGTAACTGCGCAGCCAGCAATGTGCCGCGCCTGGCTGAGCGTGACCTTGGGGATCAGTTCAGCGGGAATGCGTGATGTTGCCGACAGGTTGTAGACGTGGAAATGCTCGTTGACCACTTCCCTCGCCATCAGCTTCAACGACGGCAGGATGCGGCTATCCCAATGCTGGTCGAGTCCGCACGGCGAAGACGGGCCCTGGCCGTCCTCGTAAAAGCGCCCGACGCTCTGGTCAAGGTCAACCCCCACCAGCAACACTTCCTCGAAGCCCAGGTGATAGGCCAACTGCAAGGCCACATAAACCACCGTGCGGGCATCGAAAAAGCCATGGGCGAGGTCTTTACTGAAGGCGATCGAGCGGCTACGTTTGCTCCACAGTGCCCGGTTGCACACGCAACTGTCACCATGACCGCGCAAACCGTCCAGCAGGCTCGGCGTGTCGGCTTTGTGCAAGACATAACACTGGGTGTGGGCTGGCACATCGGCACGCGCATACTGCTCTGGCCACAGGGCCAGTCGTTCGCTGTCGCGCACGGCAGTGGCGAACAAGGCCGGCTGTTGCTGGCAAAAGCTTTTGTCGGTGCACACGTAGAAGAAGGGTTTGATGCCGTGTTCGGCGGTCATGGCGACCGACCCATTCATGGCGATGATGGGCAAGTGCGCAAACTCGCCCAGCGGAAAATGTTTGGCAGAAGCGCCGGAGGCAAGGATCACCACGGGGCCCTGCTGGGTATTGCGACACGCCTCGAAATCGGAGAACGCCCCGCGTTCAGCGCTTGGCTGCGACGGAAGTGTGTTCATCAATGGCATCTTTAACTGGACAGTACAAACCACAATACTGATCCGTGTATATGCCGTGGCCGCGTTTACCTGACGTTACCTGGGTGAACTCAAGTCAACCGCCATCCCTTGTTTGGCGGGGTTTCAGCCTGGCGAATACCGGCTGGTCCAACTGCCATAACAGACCACCCCGGTGAAAAAGTGTTCCCCTACTGTGGATCAGGAATAGCGATAACCATCACCGATGGTGACGGACGGGTACTAAGCGCCTTTCGTCATGAGCCTGCTTGATGCTTACCACTGGCGAGACTAATACTTAAACATCTGCCTGGGGAGGCACGAAAAATGCAACCAAGATTCGTTATCGTTCCCGCTGTGCCGATCGAAAAGGAGTCGTTCCGCGTAGGCAGCCGCTACTACGCCGCTACCGTTTGTGGAGGGTTCGACATTTATGACAATCAGGCAAAGGAGCGGCTCAAGCCAAGCTACCCGAGCCGGAAGGAGGCGCAGGTGAAGTGCGAGCATTTGAACAAGCGGGATGAGGCGGGGTAACCGCAGGAGATCTGCGCGGCTCAGCAAGCTCGGGTTACTGACTCAGTCCAGACATTCCTTGGCAGCCTGGCGTAACTTGTCGCCAGACAGAAAGCTGCCCTTGTAGAAGGTCGCGCGGCTGCCCTCACGAGCTTCGACTACGTCAAGCACATCGTCGCTTGCCACGGCGCTTGGCGCCGTGAGCCGGTAGCCGTGGGCTATCGACTTCTGCGTGGCCTGGGGTGCCAGCGCCTGCCATTTGGGCAGGACACAGGCGGCGTACTGCTGCGGCGACTTTTGGGTAAGTTTGCTGGCTGTGGGTTTGCCAGGGGTTGCGCAACCGGCGAGGCTGGCAACCAACACCGTGGCGATAAAAATACGAAAGTCAGGCATTTGCAATCGACCGTTATGGATAGGCTGCATTCTAACGGCGGTGACGCCGCGTTACTAATCAACCAAAGTCTTGCTGCAGGACGGCGCCCAAGCGGGGACAGTGTAGCGCACCTGATATTTCTGCCAGTAGCCGGGGGCACGCCGCAACAGTGAAACTCCCGAGGGACATCACACCACGACTCGGCAGGGGCTTCAGACCATGCAAACCAACGCCAACCACACTCAGTTCTTCTATCAGAATGGCAAACTCGTCACCCTTAAAACCGGTGAACAAGGCCGTAGCCTCTTTCGCTCGCCGGACGTACCCCTTGCCGAGCGACAATCAGACGACACCGACGCCGGCGGATTGCTGGCAACTGACGACAAGGGTTCGGTGCTGCAGGTACAGCAGAAAAGCTGAAGTCGTCATGATGCTCCGGCCCCATTGCGAACCAAACGCGGGCTCAGGGCTTGGCTCCCCTGTACAACACGATGGCTGCTATATCCAGGGCCAGCACACTGCCGACAATCACGAACATGATGTACTGATCTTCAGAGAGCATTGCCGTATCCCCCAAATGCGCCGGTTTCAAAGGGGTATGCAATTACTGATCCCGTCAGCACATCAGGTAACGAACTGCGACTCAGCTGAACTTCAACTTGACCACTTTGCTCAGCGCCCAGCCACTGAAGACATAGAACGCATCCAGGTAGAAGCGCCCTGCATAGTTGGTCAACGGCGTTTGATTCAATAGCACATCAGGCTCGGGCGCAGGAGGAAACAGCGCATAAAAGCCGTTGGGCAGAACTGCCAGCGCCAGCAATAACAGGTAAGTCGAGGCTTGTAGCAGGGTGGCACGCTTACTGGATCTGGCTGACCACTTCAGCCCGTAGTAGGCCACCAGGCCGGCAACAGGCAAAACCCAGAAATGCGTCGGAATCCCAATGAACATTTCAGCGACTACGCTTCTTGCTTCCACCTGCGACTCTCCATCCAAATGCATCGATTATTACGGGTGGGGCCGGCAAATGCAAAAAACAACGCTGCTCAAGCCATAGGCCGTTTCTTGGGCACGCAAGGTTATTCGCCCCTCAGACAAGAAGCCCGCTCTCGACGGCGGGCTTTTTGACTTGGGTCTGAGATTTACGCTTTTGAACACATCAGTGCAGCATCCAGCAACCTGCCATGGTCGTACCAGGCATCACGTTGATAGGCCGTGAAGTGGCGCTCGCTTCCCGTGCCCCGCAACTCTACAAGACCCTCTGCCTTGTCGGGGTCAGTGCTTTCGACGAAAAGCCTGACCGCGTTATCACCCTCGACTTCATAGGTTTTCACATTCCCTTGTAGCTCGCCTTTGACGCAGCCCAGATAGGCGGGTGGGCTTTTCATGGTAGTGCCAGCCGTATAATCGTGGCTGTCACGCACATCAGGGTTTTGTGCGCAGCCTGCCGTGAACAACGTGGCTACCCCGGACACAAGTAGTGCGCCTGCTAGCGATCTTGAGTTTCTCATGCGACACGCTCCTGCAGCCCCATCGAAAACTGGGAAATGTTGCCAAGCAGCCTGCCCTTTTTTTGGTTTTGGTGTGCCCATGTTACTGCGCCATGACGACCGTGCATCAGGTTTGTTAGCTATATAGGTTTCGGGGCGTTTCCCTCACGCCCTGCCTTGCCCCCGATTACGAGTAAGGCCTACCCCATAACCGGGGTCAGGGGATGGCATTGAGAAACACATAAGTCGCCGCCAAATCCAGTACCAGCACAGCAACCACGCTGAAAATCATGTAATAGCGGTCATCCTGAGTCATGTCTGCGTACCCCGCATGATCAATGTCTCAGGGGTCACAGCAATTCCCGTTCCAGCGCCCTGATGCAGCCCGCTGACACTGCGCCAGCCCAACCGCGCAATCGCGCAGTCAGTCCTTGATCTGGCATACGCCATTGGCTTTGTTCTTGCCGGTATACGAGACGTCAGGCGAGCCGTCCGGGTTGATCGACAACGATACCGTTACCCCGCCGCCTTTGGCCTCGAAATAGTTGTCATTGAATTTCTTCAGCTTGGCCTCCTTGCCATTGATGTAGACGGGCCCGCCTTTATCGGCATGGACCTCGATATTTCCGGGGCATGTTGCATTCAACAGCGGAATACCGGCATGGGCAACGCCCGACGCGGTGAACAACAGGCCTAGTAACAAACGCTTCATCTGCAGTGTCCTCATGGGGTTGGCGGGGTGCGAGCATTAACGCCGTCCTGCAATGGCGAAGATGCTCATGATTCGTTCGAGATTGTAGGCGAGCACAGGCAGGCTCATCGCGCTACGTATATTTTTTTCATTCAGTGCATCCAGCCCGGCCGTTGGCGGGTATTGCTAATGGGCGGCCTCTGACTGCCCAGCCCAATGACTTTCAGGAGCACTGTCCATGAACTTCAAATACTCCGCCTGTGTGCTTGCCTGCAGCCTCGCCCTTGCGCTGCCACCCGCCCACGCCCAGTCCGCGCTGCCAGAATCGGTCAAAGTCCCTGATGGTCATCGGGTCCTGCTCGAAACCGTCGGCGTCGGCGAGATCACCTACGAGTGCCGCGACAAGGCCAACACCCCCGGTCAGACCGAATGGACTTTCGTCGGCCCCAAGGCAGTGCTCAATGACCGTGCCGGTAAACAGGTGGGCGACTACTTTGGCCCACCCGCTACCTGGCAGGCCAAGGATGGCTCGAAAGTCACCGGCACCCAGCTGGCAGTGGCACCAGCGGACAAAGGCGCCATTCCTTATCAACTGGTCAAGGCCAACCCGGCCGAGGGCAAAGGCGCCATGCAGGGGGTCAGCTATATCCAGCGCCTGGCCACCCGCGGCGGTGTGGCGCCGTCAATCGACTGCACGGCGCAGAACAAAGGTGCCAGGCAGATCGTCCAGTACCAGGCTGACTATGTGTTCTGGACAGCCAAGTGAAGCGCACTTGAGCCTACGCCCTGCGAGTGATGATCTACGCTCGATGGCAAGCCCCCGGCTGGATGGCCGGGGTACCTTGCCTTACACAAGGAAGCCACACACGTTGAACTCGCCGGCCACCCCCTTCGACTTCCACCGCTGCCTGTTAGCCTGTGCACAGGGTGATCGGCGGGCCCTGCAGGCGCTCTACGATCACGAAGGCGCGCGCCTGCTTGGCGTTGCCCGGCGTATCGCACGTGACGACGCCACCGCAGAAGACATCGTCCACGATGCGATCATCCGCATCTGGACCCGCGCTGCCAGCTACGACCCGGCGCGCGGCTCGGCTCGAGGCTGGATCTACAGCATTACCCGCCACCTGGCACTGAATTCGATACGCGATACCCGCCGTGAAACTGTGCTGACCGATGCCGACACCGAAACTGCGTCAACATTGCACGGGAGGGTTGATGACCTTGACCTCTGGTCCGGCTCAGCAAAGATCTACCGCTGCCTTGCACAACTGCAGCCCGCACCGCAGCGCTGCATCCTGCACGCCTACGTGGACGGCTGCAGCCACGCCGAGATAGCCGGTTTATTGGGCGCGCCACTGGGCACTGTCAAGGCCTGGATCAAACGCAGCCTCAAAGCGCTACGGGAGTGTCTGGAATGAAGCCCGATTCTGCCGAAGAACTGGACAGCCTCGCCGGGGAATATGTGCTGGGGACCTTGTCGCCGGAGCAATATGCCGCAGCGGCCGAACGCCTGCGTACCGACCCCGCGCTCCGCGCCGCCGTGGATGCCTGGGAGGCCCGGCTGCTGGAGCTGACCGCGTTGTCTACCCCGCAACCACCAAGCCCACGTCTGTGGCGCCGTATCCAGCGCAGCCTCGATGAGCTACCCGCACCGCGCACGCAGACTCGCTTGTGGCAACGCCTCGGCCTGTGGCAAGGGCTCAGCGCCGCGGGGCTGGCTGCAAGCCTGCTGCTGGCGTTTACCTTGCTGACCACGCCCCCCTCTACCACGGAATACTTGGTGGTGCTGGTGGCGCCGAATAGCCAGGCCCCCGGCTGGGTGGTGCAGGCCAGCGACAGCCACATGATCGAACTGCTGCCGCTGGGCCAGGACACGGTCCCCGATGGCATGGCCTTGCAGTTCTGGACCAAGGGCGAGCAATGGCGTGCCCCGGTTTCGCTTGGCCTGGTCAAACCGGGCGAACCCTATCGGGTTCCGCTGCAAAGCCTGCCACCCTTGGAGGCCAATCAATTGTTCGAGCTGACGCTGGAGAAAGCCGGTGGCTCTCCTACCGGACTGCCGACAGGGCCGGTGAAGTTCATTGGTCGGGCGGTGAAAGTGATATGACACGAAAGGGCCGCAGAACGCGACTGCGGCCTTCGCAAGGCTGGACCTATGGTCAGGCGCGGATCACCTCGAGGCGATCCCGCCCAGCCTCTGTGATGGCGTTCTCTCCTTCATCGCTGATGCGATAACGTCCTGACACCATTTTGGTAATTGAGAACCGGACCAGCCCGCTTTGGGACAAGGCTTGGCCTGCTTCGAAGCTCATCGCCTGCTCCAGGTCGAAGATCTTGATTTCTCCGATCTTGTAGCGTGCAAACGCGACCAAGGCGTTATCCAGTTCTTGTTGACTGATCGTTGTAGCGACTTCCATTCGACCTCCCAGGTCATGAGAGCCCCGGTCCGTGGGGTTGAAGGCAACGAACCGGGTGGCTTGTTGAAGGCGGACCGTACTATGCAGTCACGGAAGTCGCTACTGGCTTTCCATCCATGCTGGATGGGTAGGCAGCACGACAGCCGCCACACCTACGGTCACTTCAGGAGCCGTCGCCGCATGCCCCGCGTCACCTGCTTCGCGGGTAAAACCGCTCAGAGCTCCGAGCCATGCGGCCCTGCTCAGACCATGCTCATCGCCGCACGCAGCGCCAGCAGGTAGGTTTCGACACCAAACCCGCAGATCTGCCCGCGCACCACCTCGGCAAATACCGAGTGATGGCGGAATGGCTCCCTGGCATGAATGTTGGACATGTGCACTTCAACCACCGGCACTTCGATAATGGCCAGCGCATCACGAATGCCGTAGCTGTAATGGGTCCAGGCACCGGCATTGATCAGCACCGCATCTACCCGGTCCTCATAGGCCTGATGGATGCGTTCGCACATGGCGCCTTCGAAGTTGCTCTGGAAGCTCTCAACCTGCGCCCCCAGCTCTTCGCCCAGGGCCTGCAATGCCTGGTCGATATCGGCCAGGGTCGCTGTGCCGTACTGGCGCGGGTCGCGCTTGCCGAACATGTTGTGGTTGATGCCATGCAGCATCAGTACATTGGCGACCATCGACCTACTCCAAGGGAATCGTCAGCTGATCGATCACCGCACATGTGTCGGGCCGCACCCCGCGCCACCAGGCAAACGCCTCGGCGGCCTGCTCCACCAGCATGCCGACGCCATCGGC
This sequence comes from Pseudomonas sp. VEM90, assembly GCF_054611535.1. Lineage (NCBI taxonomy): Bacteria > Pseudomonadati > Pseudomonadota > Gammaproteobacteria > Pseudomonadales > Pseudomonadaceae > Pseudomonas > Pseudomonas sp. VEM90. The sequence goes on from NZ_JBTRAR010000007.1 coordinate 54,906, forward strand.
CAGGCGCGCCTGGCCCTGCTCGCGGGCCAGGCGCAGGAAAGGCGTGAGGCCTTTGCCATAGGCCAGCTCGTAGGCCAAGGCCGCCTCGCCCAGCACATCAGCCGGCAGTGGCGGCAAGTCAGCGGTCAGGCTCGCCGAGGTGGCGTTGACCACGATGTCGAACGATTGCCCTTCCAGCGCTTCGTAGCGGCTGGTGCGCAGAAGCGGGTGATCGAGCTCGTTACGCAGCGCCAGCGCCTTGGCCATGTCCCGGTTGGCGATTACCAGCTCACGTGGCCCCGCCTGCAGGAACGGCAGCAACGCCCCGCGCACCGCGCCGCCAGCGCCCAACAGCAGCACACGGCGGTTGCGCAGCGGCTCGCCAAGGTTCTGCTCGATGTCCCGCAGCAAACCGATGCCATCGAAGTTCTCGGCGACGATGCGGCCATCCTCGAACTTCAGCGCATTCGCCGCTCGTGCCAATTGCGCCCGCTCGCTGCGCCGGTCGGCCAGCTCGAAGGCACGCAACTTGAACGGGGCGGTGATGTTCATGCCCTGCCCGCCTTCGCTACCAAACTGCAGCACCTGGGCTTCGAAGTTGTCCAGCGAGCCTTCGATAGCCCCGTATTCCAGCTGCTGGTTGCTGGCCTGGGCGAACAGGCCATGAATCAGCGGGGACTTGGTGTGATTGATCGGTCGGCCGATCACTGCGTAGCGGTCGCTCATCGTGCATCTCCGTGGGTATACAACACGCCATCCGCCTGCAAGGCAGTGATTTCTTCAGGGCTGAAGCCAAGCCCGGCGGCCACTTCGGCGTTGTGCTGGCCAAGGTCCGGGGCTACTTGGTGAATCGTGGTGTCGCAGTCGGAAAAGCGGAACGGCAGGTTGGCCAGGCGCAGCGTGCCGTAGCGTGGGTGCTGCTGCTCGATGACCATGTTGCGTGCCTGGATCTGCGGGTCGGCCAGCACTTCGTCGATGCGTTGGACCTTGGCACTGGGGATGTCGATGGCATCGAGCAACGCCAGTATTTCGGCCACACGACGCGCGCCGACCCAGTCGCGGACCACCGCCAGGATCGCCTCGCGGTGGGCGTTGCGGCCGTTGAGGCTGTGGTAGCGGCGGTCGCTGCCGAACCCAGGCGGGCCGCCGTTGGCTTCGAGCATGGCCGCGAAGCGTTGCCAGGCATCGTCGACCTGGGCAGCGATCACCAGGTCGCCGTCGGTGGCGCGGAACACGCCGTACAGGGTCGAGGTGGGCATGTCGTGGCCGGTCTGCTGGGGCAACACAGTGCCACCGGACAGCGTGTAACATTGCACCGCGTATTCGTGCATCGACACCAGGGTGTCGTATAGCGCCATGTCGATGTGCTGGCCACGGCCACTGCTCACCCGGCCGAGCAGCGCGGCATTGATCGCCGCCACCGCGTGGATGCCGGTGTACATGTCGCCCAGGGAAATACGCAGCAGCGGCGGTGCCTCGCCCGGCACGCCAACCATCTGCATGATCCCGCTCTTGGCCTCGGCGATCAGGCCGAAGCCGGCGCGGTGGGCGTCCGGCCCGGTATGGCCGTAGGCGGAAATCGAGCAGTACACCAGCCGCGGGTTGCGCGCCGACAGCTCGGCGTAGCCCAGGCCCAGCTTGTCCAGGGCGCCGGGGCGGTAGTTCTCGATGAACACGTCGGCCGAATCGGTCAGGCGCTGCATGAACGCCTTGCCGCGCGGATCCTTCATGTTGACGCTGACGCCCTGCTTGCCCATGTTCAGCTGCAGGAAATAGCCGCTCTGCTGGTCGTCCAGGGTGAACGCATGCTGGCGGCCAGCGTCGCCGCTACCCGGCCGCTCGACCTTGATCACCTCTGCGCCGAGCGCCGCCAGGCAACGGCCGACATAGGGGCCGGCGAGGAAGTGGCTGTAGTCAATGACGCGGATACCCGCCAATGGCAATGCCTGGCTCATGCTGCTGCCCTCCGCGGCACCATCAACCGGTGCTCGCCACGTTGCACGACTTCACCGTGCTGGTTGATCAGCTCCGAAGGCAGCACCACGATGCCCCAGCCAGGTCGGCTGTTGCTCGGGCGCATCGCACCCACCCGCATACGTACGTGGAGCACGTCGTTGACCTTGATCGGCAGCACGAAGTCCCAGGTCCAGCCCAGCGACATGCCCGGCACGAAGCGATACTCGCACTGGGTCTTCAGGCCGTCGGCGATCGACAGCCCGAACAGGCCGTGGGCGACCAGGCAGCCAAAGTGGCTGGCGTTGGCGTAGGCCTCATCGACATGCACCGGGGTGTGGTCGCCGGTGAGGTCGGCGTAGGCCAGGATGCGTTCGCGGGTCACGGTGTAGGTCGGGCTGATGCACTCATCGCCTTCGCGGGCGTCGTCCCAGTACTTTTCAATCACGCTCATGCCTGCACCTCCGCGCGCGGGTCGATGGCCAGTGCCTGGGCTACGCATTTGGCCGGCAGCGCCTGGATGAACTCCACCGCCAGGCCATCAGGCAGGCGCAGCCAGTTGCGGCCCTGGGGCATCTCACTGACGCCAAAGCGTTGGGCGGCGGCCAGCGCCGCTTCCAGGTCTTCGCACATGATGCCCAGGTGCGCCAGGCGCCCTTCCGGGCCAGCGAAGTCCGGCTGGTGAATGAACTGCAGGCCGCCGAGTGTCCAGTACTGCGCCGGTTGCTCGACGTCACCCTGCACTTCACGCATGGTCATGCCGCACACCTCGCTGAAAAAGCGGATATGCCACTGAATGTCCTGCACCCAGAACGCCACGTGTTCGAGGTAGGCTTTTGGCTGGCTCATGGAGTTTCCCTCTTCTGCTGATCGGCCATGGCGCGCTCGATACCCTTGATGCAGGCCACCAGGGTCGCGTTGACCGGCGTGGCCACGCCATGGCGCTGGCCCCAGCGCACGACGGAGCCGTTGATGAAGTCGATTTCGGTGATCGAGTTTTTTTCCAGGCTCTGCAGCATCGAGGTGCGGAAGCTCGCCGGCAGGCCTTCGGCGGCCAGTGTCCAGGCAGCTTCGGGGTTGGTCAGGCTCAAGCGGATGCCGGCGCGCTCGGCCACGGCGATGGCCTCGGCCACAGCGGCCTTGGCGGTACTTTCCAGCAGCGGCTCGCTGTATAGCTGGCCGTAGCTGAGCATGGTGATGCCGCTCAATGCACCGGTGGCGACGTTGACCAGCAGCTTGTCCCACATGGTGCCGAGGATGTTGTCGCTGACCGTGGTGGCCAGCCCGGCGTTGCTGAACGCTTCGGCGATGGCCTGCACGCGCGGCGTCAGCTGGCCGTCGAGCTCACCGATGAAAGTCTGTTTGCCGGCGACACCGGCGCGGACCGAGCCCGGCGCGAGCAGCACGCCGCCGACATAGGTCTTGCCAGCCAGCACCCGCTCACGCCCCACCGCCTCGGCCAGGATATCCTCGTGGCCGAGGCCGTTCTGCAGCGACAGTACCAGCGTCTGCGGCCCGATCAGCGCGACAGCGCCGGCGATGGCCTCGGCGGTGTGAAACGACTTCACCAGCACCACCACCAAATCGGTTACGCCGACGTCTTCGGCTTCGATGGCCGCGTTGACCGCCACATAGCGCTCGCCCCGTTCGTCCTGCACCCGCAGACCATGCTGGTTCATCGCCTCGACATGCGCGCGGCCGCGGTTCAGCAGCCAGGTTTCATGCCCTGCCTCGCTCAGGGCCGCGCCAATGGCGCTCCCCAGTGCTCCGGCACCCAGAATGCAGATTTTCACGTCGCAGACCTCCTGTGATTTGCGATCACCTTATGCAGCAGGGGTTATTTGCGCTATACAATGACCTCAATACAATTATTGAGAAACGCAATGATGGCTACCCTGGAGGCCCTGCCCGAACCCAAGCTGCTGCAGCTGTTCGACGTGCTGTACCACTGCCGCAGCGTGACCCGCGCCGCCGAACAGCTAGGGCAGAGCCAGCCGACCATCAGCATCTGGCTGGCGCGCCTGCGCGAGCAATTGAACGACCCGCTGTTCGTGCGCACGCCGGGCGGCATGGCCCCTACCCCGCGTGCCGATCAGCTGATAGGGCCGTGCCGCGAGGTACTGGAATCGCTGCGCCGGCTGACCGCCTGGGAGCCGCAGTTCATCGCCGCCACGGCGCAGCGGCGCTTTCGCCTGTGTGTCAGCGATGCCAGCCATATCACCTTGCTGCCAAGCATCCTCAACCATCTGCGCAGCCATGCGCCGGGCATCCGCCTGGAGGCGGCGCGGATCGACGGCAATACCGAGAGCGCGCTGGAATCGGGCGAAGCGGACCTGGCCATCGGCTTCGTGCCCTGGCTGGGAGGGGGGATGTACCAGCAGGTGCTGTTCGAGCAGGACTGGGTGTGCCTGAGCAATCCGCAGCATCCGCGCCTGGGCAATGGCATGAGCCTGGAGCGGTATCGGGCCGAGGGGCATGTGCAGATCAGTTTCGGCACCGGGCAGAAGCTGCTGGAAGCGGGATTGGCGCGGGCCGGGATCGAACGGCGGATCATGCTGGAGCTGCCAGCGTTTCTCGGGTTAGGGATGATAATCGGGACTACCGATCTGCTAGGCACCTTGCCCCGGCATATCGGGCAGACACTGGCCGATATGCATGGGCTACAGGTCCATGACTGCCCGTTCGAAGTGGAGGGGTTCACGGTCAAACAGCATTGGCATGCCCGATATCATCAGGACAATGGAAATCGATGGTTGAGGGACGTCGTGCGCGGATTGTTTCAGCAAGCAAGCCAAGCATGATCCAGTATCGACTTGGAAGGCTGCAACCTGGAGAGCCAGTGGGGACGCACATATGTACTCCGCTCAATTGACATCAGGCCCCTTCATTGATGAAAGATTGTCCTCAGAGAGAGGAAAAACCGCCAAAGATAGGCAAATTAATAATCAATAGACTGGCGGGCATTTCCACCGGGGCATCCGCATATGTCTGCATATGAATCCTTTTCTCAAGCTGCTTCTCCCACGAAGGGCGCTGGGCTGAGCATCTCAATCCTGGCCCTCTCGGCCTTTCTCATCGTAACGACCGAGTTTCTGATCGTGGGCTTGCTGCCTGCGCTTGCCCGAGATCTTGATATTTCAATTTCTGTAGCAGGGCAATTGGTTACCCTTTTTGCCTTCACCGTCATGATCTTCGGCCCGCCCCTGACCGCTGCGCTTTCTCACCTTGATCGAAAGAAATTGTTCATCTCGATCTTGCTGATCTTCGCCATAGCGAACGCCCTGGCGGCAGTGTCCGACAGCTTCTGGCTCCTCTCTGTGGCCCGCGTAGTGCCTGCGTTAGCACTACCAGTTTTCTGGGGAACTGCCAGTGAAACTGCTGGGCAGCTTGTAAGCCCACAGCAATCTGGCCAAGCTATCTCGAAGGTCTACCTGGGTATTTCGGCGGCAATGCTGCTCGGTATTCCGTTGGGCACCATTGTGTCGAATGCGATTGGCTGGAGAGGTGCGTTTTGGTTATTGGCAGGTTTGTCGCTGATCATGGCGCTAGCGATGTGGGTGTGCATGCCCACAGTCGCGCGTACCGCGAAAGTGGATTTTTTGAAGCAAGCACGCATCTTTAAAGAAACCTATTTCCTTTCGAATGTGCTCCTCTCGATTGTGGTGTTTACGGCTATGTTCACCGCTTATACCTACCTAGCCGATGTCCTTGAAAGAGTCGCAGGCGTGGCTCCGGAGCATGTCGGATGGTGGCTGATGGCATTTGGCGCAATCGGCCTGATCGGAAACTGGGTCGGTGGAAAGGCCGTCGACAAATCTCCAATCAAAGCAACTGCGCGCTTCCTGATAGTGCTGGCGATTGGCATGGCCGCGATTGTTCCACTCGCACATGCAGGCATGATTTTCTGCGTTGCTCTCGGCCTCTGGGGTATTGCCAATACCGCGCTTTATCCGGTAAGCCAGGTGCGAGTCATGAATTCGGTTTCCCACTCTCAAGCACTGGCGGGCACAACCAACGTATCGGCAGCAAACGCAGGTATCGGCATCGGCGCCATTGTTGGAGGGATGACGATTGCAAGCCTCGGCGTTGAATACCTAGGCTACATGGCATCTGGTGTGGCAGTGATTGCCTTGGCGCTGATACCTATCGTTCGCAAGCTTGCCCCAAAATAATCAGCACACAGCGGTCTTCTGCACCGCCTAGGCTGTTTTCAACGCAGCATGAACAAGTATCAAGGCTTTTCGTACAGAGCCCAGGCGTCTGAACGGAGCAGAATCGTGCATGATTACTGCTCCGTCAGGCGTTCAGCCTAAAAGCGGCTCAGGCGGTTGTGCGCCGTGCGGTGTTAGCCTGGGGAGCAGATAGTCCAGTAGCACGCGAACTTTTGGTTGCCCTTCCCGGCTTTTCAACCAGACCAGATTCATCGGTAAGCCATCGGTGGCTAGATCTGGCAGCACCTCTACGAGCTTTCCTTGGTCAATGTGACGCTGAGTTAGCCACGTCGGTAATTGACCTATACCGTGTCCGGCAAGCACCGCTGCTACTTCGCCTTCGCCATCCCCAACCGCAATACGGGTGTAGACCGTTCGACGCTCCATTTCGCCCGGCTGACGCCCTTTAAAAAACCAAGGGCTGACAAATCCATCGCTTTGCCCGTATCCAACACAATGATGGTGGTCGAGATCACGCTCGTATTGCGGTGTGCCATGTCGCTCCAGGTACTCCGGGGACGCGCAGAAGATCAGCCGCTGGGCCCCGAAATACTGATGGCCAAGATTTGCTGGCCAGGCATCAGAGCCTCCAATCCGCACGACGATATCGATGCCCTCGTACACAGGGTCAATGAACCGATCAGTGAAAGAAATGTGGGGTTGCAGCATGGGGTGAAGACGGACAAAGTCCATGATCAAGGGGAGAACGTGTAGCCGCCCATAGGAGGCAGGAAGGTCGATCCGCACCCTGCCATGCGGCTCATTACCCTCGGCTGTAATCACATGCTCGACTTCTTCGAGATCTGTCAAAACTGATGTGCACGTCCTGTAGAAGACGATACCGGCCTCGGTAAGAGCCAGCGTCCGGGTCGTGCGGTTGAACAGACGAGTTCCGAGGCGACTCTCCAAACGTGCCACGCTTTTGCTTACGGCCGAGCTTGTGAGACTCAGTCGTTCGGCAGCAGCGGTGAAGCTACCGAAATCAGCTACAGCGACAAAGACATCAATACCTTTCAGTCGCTCAGACGAGTACATCGCAGTCTCCATTATTGAATAGCATTCCAGACACTTCGGAAATAATTGCCCAGATAAGACCAGAATTCTCCAACAGGCTAAATCACAAGCGACATTTAGTTAAGACATCAGATAAAGCCGCACACGCGTAAGGCTGCTGCAGCCTTCAGGCTCGTCTTTGGCGACAGCAGTGAACCTTCGTGGCTGTCTGGGCTCAGTTGTCCAGAGCGCGTTTGCGACATCGACAAAGGATTGCCATGGGACATGCCTCCTCCACCGCCCTCCCCCAGGTTCGCATCGAACGTGAATTGAGCCTGCGGGCGGTGCTCACCGGCACGGTGCTGGGCATCTTGCTCACGCCCTCGAATGTGTACGCAGGGCTGAAGATCGGCTGGTCATTCAACATGTCGATCATCGCCTTACTGATCGGTTTCGCCCTGTGGCAGGGCCTGGCAGGGCGCCGCGACAACCGCTCCGCGTGGACGTTGCACGAAAGCAACATCAACCAGACCGTGGCGTCAGCCGCCGCCTCCATCATCTCCGGCGGGCTGGTCGCGCCGATCCCCGCCTATACCCTGCTCACCGGACACCAACTGGATCCGCTGCCGATGATGGCCTGGGTGTTCTCGGTGAGCTTCCTGGGCATCTGGATCGCCTGGTACCTGCGCCCCGCCCTGCTCAACGACCATGGCCTGAAGTTTCCCGAAGGCATGGCGACCTTGGAAACGCTGCAGCAGATCTACAACCATGGGCGCGAAGCCATGGCGCGGATCAAGGTACTATGCAGCGCCGCGCTGCTTTCAGGGCTGGTAAAATGGGTAGACGGGTTCGTCTGGGCGATACCGCGCTGGGCACCCACGCCGGCGCTCGAGCGCCTGACCTTCACGGTCGACCCTTCGCTGATGCTTATTGGCTTCGGCAGCATCATCGGCATTCGCGTGGGCGTGACGTTGCTGGTCGGCGCCGCACTGGCCTGGGGCGGACTGGCGCCCTGGTTGATCGAACAGGCCCTGGTGGTGCTCGCTCCGAACGCCAGCGGCCCACAGTTCGCCGCGCTGGTGGAATGGCTGTTGTGGCCGGGCGTGAGCCTGATGGTCTGCGCGACGCTGACTTCATTGTTGGTTCGCCTGTTCCAAGTGCCCCGGCGATCGCCCGCTGAACAGCGAACGCCGCGCGCCAGGATGCGTTTTAGCCCATGGCCAGCGTCGGGGCTGCTGCTATCCATGGCGCTGATCATTACCCTGCAGGTGTTGTTGTTCGGCATCGACTGGTGGATGGCGCTGCTGAGCATTCCGTTGGCTGTGTGCCTTGCGGTGGTCGCGGCGCGCGTGGTCGGTGCCACTGGCATCGCACCTATTGGCGCCATCGGCAAACTGTCGCAGCTCAGCTTCGGCCTGATCGCCCCCGGCCAGGTGGCGATCAACCTGATGAGCGCCAACACAGCGGGTGGCGCGGCCGGGCAATCCACCGACCTGATGAACGACTTCAAGGTTGGCCTGGCGATCGGCGCTACGCCGCACAAACAGCTGATTGCTCAGTGCGTGGGTATTTTCATCGGTAGTGTGGTCGGCGTGCTGGTGTATCGAGTGCTGATTCCCGATCCGCAGGCCTTGTTGCTCACCGAGCAGTGGCCGGCACCGGCCGCGGCGACCTGGAAAGCGGTCGCGCAGACGCTGACCCAGGGGCTGGGGGCGCTGTCGCTGGAGTCGCGCTGGGCGATTGCGACAGGGAGTGCTGTTGGCGTACTGCTGGGGGCACTGGACAGCCTGTTGCCGCAACGGGCAGCCCGCTGGCTGCCGAGTACGGCGGCGCTGGGGCTGGCGTTCATCCTGCCTGCATCGATCAGCCTGATGATGGGGTTTGGTGCCGTGGTGACCTGGCTGGTCAGTTGCCGGTGGCCGAGGGTGACGGAGCGGTTTGCGATTACCGCGGCGGCGGGGTTGATTGCCGGTGAGAGCATCATGGGGGTGGCGGCATCGTTCTGGGAGATGCTTCGGGGGTTGTAGATACTGCCTATCACCCCTCGCCCAGCCCGGGCTGGGCTGGTGGGAGCTGGCCTCGCCGGCGAATCGGGGTCGGCTACGGCCAATTGCAGCGGTAGCTTTCGCCCCTTTCCAGACGGTCGGTGCAACATTGGATAGCGGCTATCTGGCGTTCCGACTCATTTGCCGTTCAGCTCACCGCCCTCCTCGACACTCTGCGTGCTACCGCGCGCTTCTGTCGACCATTGCGATGATCGTTTCGAACAGTTCCTCCCGCGCCTGCTCGGGTGTGATTTCTCCGGCGGCGGCGGCATGGGACAGGGCCTCGGCCGCACCAAGCATCGCCCGAAGACTCGCGGGGGCGATAGCCCCCCCTCTGGTGAAGGGAGAGAGAGCCGACCGGCACTTGTTCATGAAGATCGCTTCGTATTCGCGCTTGATCTTTTCGAGCTCCGGTGAACTGGCCAACGCCGCGATCACGCCGGGTATCTCGTTGCCCTGGAGAAGCACGCAGTCGACGTAAGACGATGCGATGACCGTCGCCGTACCCGGCAAGGTGGCTTCGCTCGTCTGAAGCGCGGCATCCATGAGTGCGGTCTGGCGTGCATCGAACTCCTGATAGAGCGCTGCCAGCAACCCGGGCCGCGTGCTGAAATGGTCATAAACCACGGGTTTTGTCACACCCGCTTGCTCGGCCAGCCGTCCAAGCGTCAAGGCTTCCGTGCCTTCTTCCCTGACTAGCCGCCAGGCGACGTCCAGCAACTGGCGGTATCTCTCTTCCCTTGACATGCGCCGACGCGGCTGCGGACTGGAACCCTGCTCTCTTGTCTCGATGCTTGACATGGCTATATACCAAAAGTAACTTACTAAGCGTAACTTACCAAGAGTATATAAGGTTCGCCCTCTCGCCCTCAATCAATAGCAGGTGTTTTCGACATGCACGCACTCATCGTTGTCGCTCATCACGATCCCCAGTCCCTCACCCATAGCCTTGCTGCGCAAGTCGCCGAAGGCTTATCCCTGGCCGATCCCGGCAACTCCTTCGAAATCGCAGACCTATCAGCGCAAGCGTTCGATCCGCGGTTCACTGCGGCTGATCTCGCTGTCCATCACAAGGAAGCACCGCCCCCCGCCGATGTTGCCGCCGAGCAGGCGCGGATCGATCGTGCCGATGCCCTTGTGCTGGTCTATCCCGTCTACTGGTGGTCGATGCCAGCGCTTCTCAAGGGTTGGATCGATCGCGTGTTCGCCAATGGCTGGGCCTTCGATTTCAGTTCGGATGCCAAGCTGGTGAAGAAGCTTCGCCACCTGCGGGTTCATCTTGTCGGCATCGGCGGCGCGGACGGGGGAACCTATGAGCGGCACGGCTATGCCGATGCCATGAAGACGCAGATTGATCATGGGATCTTCGATTATTGCGGCGCATCTGTCGTCACGTCCGAGCTCCTGCTCGAATCGGAAACGCAAGATCCGACTGATCATATGGACACTGCACGAGCCCTCGGTCGCGAACTTTTCACTGCGCCCAAGTGACGCCCGGTCTGCCCTTCCTGCGCCTCGGCCACCTCGCTCATTGCCTCGCGCGCAAATCTGTCGAGCAGGCGCTATACCGCATCCTGCTGCAGCCATTGCGTCGGGCTTGCGCCCACCTTGCGGCGAAAGGTTCGGGCCAGCGCAGAAGGGCTTTCGTAGCCGACCTCATCGGCGATCAGGGCAATGGGGCGCCCTTCGCGAAGGCGTTTCTGCGTCAGGCTGATGCGCCAGTTCGCCAGGTAGTCCGCGGGCGTGATGCCCACGATCTCGCGAAAGTGCGCAGCGAAGCTCGCCCGCGACATGCCCGAAAGATTCGCCAGTTCGGCCACGGACCAATTGCGCTGCGGCTCATCGTGGATCCCCACAAGCGCGCGGGACAGCTGAATGTTAGCCAACCCGGCCATCATTCCCGAGGCGATGCTGCGGTTGGCGATGAGGTGGCGAAGCAGTTGAATGATCATCAGCTCGAACAGGCGATTGAGAATGACATCACGACCACACTCGTCTCCAAAGGCTTCTTCGAACAGCCAGTGAAGGGTGCCATCAAGGCCTTGCAATTCGCCGAGGGGCTTGATGATGAAGTCCGGCAAAGCCAGGGTCAGCGGGTTGTTGGCGCCGCCATCGAAATGCAGGGTGGCGCACACCAATTCCGCTTCATCGGCTTCGGTGGCCAGCAAGTCGTGCTCCTGCGGGCGCACCGCCAGAATCAGGCTGGGTTCGGTCAACTCGATCAGCTGGCCACGCTTGCCCCTGAAGGCCAGACGCCCCGAGCGCAGCAGGTGGGCGTGGCCGACACTGTGCTGCCCATACAGGTGGGTTGTTCCACAGAACCCACCCTGGTGAAACGTGGACGCGTGCAGGTTGAAGTGCTTGAGCAGTGTCGATAGTCGGTCCATAGCGCGCTCAGGTTTAGACGATCTGTTGCATACCTTCGACGATCTGAAGCCGAAAGGAAAGTCTGCCTCCCTAGTATGGACTCCAGGCTTGATAGACAAGCCGTTTAATCAACCTAGTGGAGAACTACCATGACTCGCATCGCTACTCTCTCGCTGGACCAGGCCCCTACTGGCTCGCGCGCAGCCCTCGAAGGCATTCAAAAAGGTCTCGGCTTCATTCCCAATGCATTCAAGACCCTGGCTCACTCTCCGGTCGCACTCAACGGTTACCTGGGCCTCGCCCAAGCCTTGGGTAAAGGCTCACTGAGCGCCGCCGAGCGTGAAGTCGTTGCCCTCGCCACCTCGCAAATCAACGGTTGCGACTACTGCCTGGCGGCACACACCTTCTTTGGCGGCAAGGCTGGGCTGAGCGATGAGGCCGTCAGGCAAGCCCGAGCCGGCACACTCAGCGCGGTTGCCGCACTGGCGCAACAGATCACCGCAAGTCGCGGCCAGTTGAGTGACGAGCAGATCGCTGCTGCGCGTGAGGCGGGCCTTACGGATAGCAAGATCGTGGAGGTAGTGGCGCAGGTCACGCTGTTGACCCTGACCAACTACCTGAACAACATCGCCGCTACCGATATCGACTTTCCGCCATCGGCAAGCTAGGAGGGTAACCACCATGAGCCACGTGACTATCTACACCACCCAGCACTGCCCTTACTGCGTGAGCGCCAAGCGAGTGCTGTCGAGCAAGGGCATTACCCCTGACGAAATCGACGTTGAACAATCTTGGTCTGGCTTGGCCTTGAGGATGGCGAGGGAAACGAGGGGGTAATCTTGTCGGTTCATATCAAGCTTCTGGTCAGTGGCAAGGAGCAGGCGCGGTACTGCCTGCTTGAATGTGTGCATGAGTTTCATCGGGCGTAGCGCCGGGAATAAACGCTGCACGCCTGGCTGTCCAGCCGCTTCGCCGAACTGGAGCGCGACTGATAAGCGGGAAGCCAGCCACCCTGATCGAAAGCATGCCGGCGCCCCGCTTGCGCGCAATCGAATAATTTCAAGAGATGCTTGACCAGGGAGAACGGTCGTTCTACTCTGGCTACATGGATAAGCCAATGACCGATACACGCGAAAAAATCCTGGCGACTGCCGAGAAGCTTATTTACGAAAACGGGATTCATGCCACGGGCATGGACCTCCTGGTAAAGACCTCGGGCGTAGCACGTAAAAGTATTTATCGCTATTTCGCGAATAAAGACGACGTAGCCGCAGCGGCACTCAATGCACGCGATATACGCTGGATGAAGTGGTTTAGAAGTGAATGCGAAAAAGCGCAAACGCCAGAAGCGCGCATCCTTGGAATTTTTGATGTACTCAAAAGTTGGTTCGAGTCTGACGGTTTTCGCGGATGTGCGTTCATCAACACAGCCGGAGAGGTTGGTGACGCAGACGATCCTGTTCGGCAGATCGCAAAACTGCATAAACAAAAGCTGCTGGACTACACGCTAGAGCTGACCAAGGCACTACGGATTAACGATCCGGCCGGCTTGGCCAAGCAACTTTTTTTGATGATAGAGGGCACGATAACCGTGGCCCACGTCATGGGTGACTACACCGTTCTCGATAGTGCAAGAGAAATCGCAAAGATATTACTCAAAGACGTACAGCACGCAAGCGCTTGACGTTAAAGCAACACTCACTCAACTGAACCATCCAGAAGATTGGAGGCACCACCATGTCCAACGAACACACTCGTCCGCCACTTCCTCCTTTCACTCGCGAATCGGCGATTGAAAAAGTCCGACTCGCCGAGGATGGTTGGAATACTCGCGAACCCGAAAAGATTGCACTGGCCTATACGCCGAACACCCAATGGCGTAACCGTACCGAGTTTGCAAACAATCGTGAAGAAGCTCAGGACTTCCTCACTCGCAAGTGGAAGAAAGAGCTGGACTACCGCTTGATCAAAGAGCTCTGGGCCTTCACCGACAACCGCATCGCCGTCCGTTACGCCTACGAGTGGCACGACGATTCGGGCAACTGGTTCCGTTCCTACGGCAACGAAAACTGGGAGTTTGAAGCCGATGGCTTGATGCACCGCCGTTTCGCCTGCATCAACGACATGCCCATCAAGGAAAGCGAGCGCAAGTTCCACTGGCCACTGGGTCGCCGGCCGGATGATCACCCAGGCCTGACTGAACTGGGCCTGTAGGTCCTGCTAAACCTGATTCTTTTACATAGAGGATCAGGTTTTTTTGTTTGCCAGAAGCCCATCGTGCTCAGGCCGTCCTCAACCGCGACCTCAGTCCTGACCGCGCCGAGCGGCGGTATCAGTTCCAGTACGAAGATCCATGGCCTCGACGATCACCGGGTTAATCATAGTGGTGGAGATCGCGTTGTAGGTACGCGGCCTCACGCCTCAAGATCGCTGGATACTTCTTTAGCCAGCTCAATGAACACGCGCACGGCTGCGCTCAAAAAGGCCTCTTTTCGCCGCATGAGTACGGCCGTTCGCTGCAAGCGTTCTGGCTCCAGCGTGATGGCCACCAGATCGTCATGGGCCAAGGCAATTTTGGCAGGCAATAAAGTCGACAGCGTCGTCCGGCGAATGATTTCAATCACTGCGCCAAGGGCATTGACCTCCATCTGCACTTGCGGGCGAATGTCGTGTTTGCGGAAGTAGCGGTCAATTTGTTCGCGAGTGGCAAACTCTGGGCTGAGCAGAACCATAGACTCAGCACTCAGCGCCTGCGATGCAATGGACCGCTCCTCGGCCAGGCGGTGTCTGCGGCTCACCACTAAAGCGAGGGTTTCGCTCAGTAAGGAAACGGCCTCGATGTCCGGTGAGTTTATTTCATCAAACGCAATACCTACGTCCAGTTCTCCCGCCAAAAGCAGCTCCTCGATGCGCTCCTGAGAGATCTCTTTCAGGTTGAGGGTGATGTTTGGATACCGGAAGTGAAACGCCTCGATCAGCGGCCCCACCAGATAGGTCGTGAATGTCGGTGTGACGGCTACGCGCAATGAGCCGCGGCTGAGGTCGCTCACGTCATGGATGGCACTTTTACCTTCCCGCAGTTCCTGCTGAGCACGGCGCGCATAGTGAAGATAGACGTCTCCGGCATCCGTCAAACGGGTTGTGCGGCCTGAGCGGTCGAACAACTGGGCGCCAAGACTTTCTTCCAACTGCCTTACCTGCTGGGAAAGGGCTGGCTGAGATACGTGCAGCGCCGCTGCAGCCTTGGTGAAACTGAGGTGCTCCGCCACCGCAAGAAAGTACTGGATATGTCGAGCGAGCATGGCCTTACCCATAAGATTATCTGATTGCATGCATAATAAATGAGACTTTTACCTTATGCCATGCGGTGCTTAATCTTTGTCTCACACCCAGCGACATCGAGACAGCCACCATGAAAGCGATCATCGACGGTTTTCTGAAATTTCAGCAAAACGCCTTCCCGGAGCGGGTCAAACTGTTCAAGGACCTGGCCACCCAACAAAGCCCAAAGGCACTGTTCATCTCTTGCTCGGACAGCCGGCTGGTGCCTGAACTGGTTACCCAGCGCGAGCCAGGCGATCTGTTTGTAATCCGCAACGCCGGCAACATCGTGCCTTCCTATGGCCCGGAACCGGGCGGCGTTTCGGCTTCGGTCGAATACGCGGTGGCCGGCCTCAACGTCGCAGACATCGTGATCTGCGGCCACTCGGACTGCGGCGCGATGACCGCCATTGCCACCTGCAAGTGCCTGGATCACATGCCCGCCGTGGCCGGCTGGTTGCGGTACGCCGACTCGGCCAAGGTGGTCAACGAAGCCCGTCAGCACCCGGACAAGCCGAGCAAAGTCGCTGCCATGGTGCGCGAAAACGTCATCGCGCAGTTGGCCAACATCCAGACCCACCCATCCGTGCGTCTGGCGCTCGAAGAAGGCCGCGTGACCCTGCATGGCTGGATTTATGACATCGAGACCGGATGCATCGACGCCTTTGATGGCAGTACCGGGACCTTCGTGTCTCTCGCAGCAAACCCGGAAGTCCACGCCGTTTCCCAGCAAGCCAGGCACGTTGCCTGAAACCTTACCTGTACCTTTGCCTACCCAGGAGATTCACCATGATCCAGACTCAAGCTACCCGCACTGCTCGCCAGGAACTGACCGAAACCATCATTTTGGCCAAGGCCCGCAAAGACCTCTCCTTCGCCGAAATCGTTGAAGGCACCGGCCTGTCCGAAGCTTTCGTTACAGCAGCGCTGCTCGGCCAGCATCCGCTGCCTGAAAGCGCCGCGAAGGTTGTAGGCGAGAAACTCGGCCTCGATGCTGATCAAGTCGCGCTGCTGCAATCGATGCCTATCCGCGGCAGCTTCTTCGACGGCGTGCCGAGCGACCCGACCATCTACCGTTTCTACGAAATGATGTCGGTATACGGCACCACCCTCAAAGCGCTGGTGCACGAGAAGTTCGGCGACGGCATCATCAGCGCCATCAACTTCAAGCTGGACATCAAGAAAGTCGAAGACCCAGACGGTGGCCACCGCGCTGTGATCACCCTGGACGGCAAGTACCTGCCTACCAAGCCTTTCTGATGCAATTCAGCCCGGCGTCAGACGGCGCCGGGCTACATCCAACCTTGTTTGACAGGGCATGACGCTGTGCTTAGGCATATTTCTTAGCCCCGTAAACGCAGATGACAGCACCCAGCGTCACGAGCAGCATCGTCCAGCTAACATGCTCGTGCAGAAGCAACGCTGCCAGCCCAAGCCCCATGAACGGCTGAAAGAGTTGCAGTTGGCCCACAGCCGCAATCCCCCCCTGGACGAGCCCTCGGTACCAGAACACAAACCCGATCAGCATGCTGAACAGTGAAACGTAGCCAAAGCTGAGCCACGCAGGGGCACTTACCCTGGCAAAGTCATCAGGGGCTGGAAGATTGACCACCGTCAGCAGCAGCATGAACGGTAACGCTACCAGCAATGCCCAGCTGATCACCTGCCATCCCCCCAATGTCCGCGACAGACGCGCGCCTTCGGCATAACCCAACCCACAGACCGCAACCGCAGCCAACATCAGCAGATCGCCCACCGCCGATGCCTCACCTCCGTTCATCAAGGCATAGCCAGCGACCAACCCGGCACCTGTCAACGAGAACAGCCAGAACAATGGCCGAGGTCGTTCACCGCCCCGCAGAACGGCAAAGCCTGCGGTACACAATGGCAGGAGCCCGACAAAGACAATGGAGTGAGCAGAGCTGATGTGCTGAAGGGCAAATGCTGTCAGTAGCGGGAAACCGATAACAACGCCGAGCGCTGTTACAGCCAAGGGCGACAAGTCCTCACGTTTGGGTCGAGGCTGGCGTAGCACGATCAGAAAAAGCGCGCCCAGCATGGCGGCAATGGTTGCTCGCGCACAGGTGAGGAACGTCGGTTCGAAGTCGGCCACTGCCACTCGGGTTGCCGGCAACGAACCCGCAAAGATGGCGACGCCTATGAAGCCGTTGATCCACCCGCTTGCTGATTTTTCCATCGGTAAGTCCTCGATAAGCCAAGGCTCAGTACATCACCGACAGGCTCACCCAGGCCATGTACAATCCAATACACTTAAACCAAACTGTTATGCATATAACTCCAGCACAGTTGAGGGTGCGATGAAACGGGACGGAACGCGAATTCGAACAGTCATGGGTGAAATCCAGTCGCGGATCGCCTCTCGAACCTACACACCAGGCGCGAGAATTCCCTCGGTCCGCGCTATGGCGCAGACCATGCAAGTGTCGGTTTCTACGGTTCTTGAGGCCTATGAAAGGTTGATGGCAGAGGGTGTACTCAATTCTCGCCCTGGCTCCGGCTTTTACGTAGCCGGACCAGTGGCGCCCTTGGTACTCACCGAACTCGGCCCCAGGCTTGATCGTGAAGTGGACCCACTGTGGATCTCCCGCCAGTCGCTTGAAACCGCTAGCGATGCGTTGAAACCGGGGTGCGGGTGGCTACCTCCTTCCTGGATGTTCGAAGCGGGCTTGCGGAAAGCGCTTCGAACCGTTGCCCGTTCTGACACGCTGAAACTGACTGAGTACGCCTCACCGCTTGGGCATCTGCCACTCAGGCAATTCTTGTCAAGAAGGCTGACAGGCATCGGGATCGAAGCCCCTCTTGAGCAGATCATGCTCACGGAGTCCGGCACCCACGCCATAGACCTGATCTGCCGCTTTCTGCTGGAGCCGGGGGACACCGTGCTGGTCGACGATCCCTGCTATTTCAATTTTCACGCACTGCTCAAAGCACACAGGGTCAACATCGTAGGCGTACCCTATACAGCGACGGGTCCGGACATCGATGCTTTTGGCGCTGCCCTGCTAGCGCATGCTCCCCGGTTGTACATAACAAATGCAGGCATCCATAACCCAACCGGCGCCACCCTGTCTCCGGTCACGGCGCACAGGCTGCTGAAGCTGGCCGACAACTCCAGCCTGGTGATTGTAGAGGACGACATCTTCGGGGATTTCGAGAATGCACCAGCGCCACGGCTGTCTGCCTTCGATGGCCTCTCTCGTGTCATCCAGATAGGCAGCTTTTCCAAAACCATCTCCGCGTCGATTCGATGCGGCTACATCGCGGCTCGCAGTGACTGGATCCAGAGCCTGGTCGATCTCAAGATTGCGACTACATTCGGGGGTGGCCGCCTGGCCGCGGACATCATCCATCTAGCGATTACCGATAGCGGGTACCGCAAACACATGGAAAGCGTTCGCCTCAGGCTGGCCGAGGCCATGGAGAGAACGGTAGCGAAACTAAGGGCCGTTGGTATCAAGCCCTGGATAACGCCCCAGTCAGGCATGTATGTCTGGTGCCAACTCCCTCAAGGCACGGATGCAGCCACGCTGGCCCGGGCTTGCTTGAATGAAGGTGTAGTGCTGGCGCCCGGAAATGCGTTTAGCCAGTCCATGACTGCGGGTGATTTCATCCGTTTCAACGTTGCCCAATCGGCTGATGCCAGGATTTACGAAGTGTTGAAACGAGTGCTGAGCGCCTGATAGCGAGCCTCATGGACTTTCATGATGGGGCAAGCGGTAACCAGATGCAGACTTCAAACCCATCCTGTCGACCTGTTGCCGGGGAGACCAATTTCATTCGCGCGTTTACTCCCTGCACGATGGTTTTGGCAATCGCCAAGCCCAGCCCCGAACCACTGATCTCACTGTGACCGCGCACAAAACGCTCGGTCAGGTGCTCTAATACAGACTGCGGCACCGCCGGGCCGCTATTGACTACCCGCAACTGTGCCTGCTCGGTGAGGCTGACTTCGACCGGTTGGTCCGTTGCACCATACTTCAGCGCATTCTCAATCAGGTTGCGCAGCAGGATGCCAAAGGCGTCCGGGTCAATGATCGAATACACGCTGGTCTGGCTTGGCAACTGCAACTCAATGCGCTGCCCGCTGCGTTGGTTCCACTCGTCCACGCCATGGGCAAGCAACGGGATCAGGTCTTGTGGCGTTTCGGACAACAGCCCGCCGCCCTCGGCTTTGGCCAACTGCATGAGCTTTTCTGAAAGCCTTGAAAGCTCGTGCAACGCGTGCTCGATCTTCTGCGCACGCACCCGCAGCGGCCCCTCCGGCGCTTCGTGGTGTAACCGCTGGATCTGCGCCAGGGTCGAGGCCAATGGTGTGCGTAGTTCGTGGGCGCTGTTGGCGGTAAAGCTGCGCTCGGCCTCAAGGGCGTTGCGTAAGCGCTCCAGCAGGTGATTGACCGCCTCAGCCAACGGATCGATTTCTGCAGGCAGGTGCTCCACCTTGATCGGAGACAGGTCACCCACACCGCGCGCTTCAATGGCACGACGGTAAGCCAGCACGCTGCGCAGGCTGAAACGCACCAATAACCAGGTGCCCACCAGGCTGACAGGAATCAACACCATGAGCGGCACCAACAACGCAAACAAGGCCTCCCGCGCGGCTTCACGACGATGACCAAGCGGTTCGGCCACCTCGATGAACAGCGTCTGACGCAATGCGCTAGCGCCATACAATCGGTACTTTTCAGAAGTGGAGAAGCCTTCAGTTGGTTGTCGGTTGAAAATCTGCGGGTTGGCGTCGTGAGATTGCATCAGAATCTTGCCCTTGGCATCGCGCACCAGGTAAGTCAGGTATTCCTTGTGCATCTTCAGTGTTGCGACGTGTTGGGCTGTGCTGGATTCTTCCCGGTTGCTGATTTCCAGCACGGCCAAGGGCAGAATGCGTTGTGCAGTTTCTTCCAACGCGCTATCGAACGCTTCGTTCAACTCATGCCGCACCACTAGCCAGGCACCCACTGTCGCCACCAGCCAGAGTAAAGTCATACCAAGCGTCAGCCCTAGACCGAGACTTATTTGCAGGCTCGAAGAAGGCTTCATGCGGACATTAACCGGTAGCCCATGCCTCGCACGGTTTCGATCAGCTCGCGTCCGAGTTTTTTTCGCAGACGGCTGATGTATACCTCGATGGTATTGCTCTCGATTTCGGCGCCAAAAGCATACAGCCGCTCTTCGAGCTGCGACTTGGACAGTAGCGCGCCGGGGCGTTGCACAAACGCCTCGAACAGCGCCCACTCCCGCGCCGTGAGGTCCACCGTCGCACTGCCCCGTTGCACCGTGCGGGCACTCATGTCGACCTGCAAATCACCGAGTCTGATCTGTGGATTGGGGTTGCCGCTATAACGCCGCCCCACCGCTGCCACGCGGGCCGAGAGTTCAAACAGGTCGAACGGTTTGACCAGGTAGTCATCGGCACCGGCGTTGAGGCCGGCGATACGATCGGAAATCTGATCCTGGGCGGTCAGGATAATCACCGGGGTCACGTCTCCTGCCGAGCGTTGTTGACGCAGAAAATCCAACCCGCGCCCGTCCGGGAGCATCAGGTCCAGCAAGATCAAGTCGTAAGGCGTGCTGCGGACGCTGTTGCGCGCGTGGTCCAAGCGCTGTACCCAATCGACGGCGTGGCCATCATCGGCAATCTGCTCGCGCACCGCTTCACCCAGGCCTGGAGCGTCCTCGACCAGTAGAACCCGCATCTGACACCTCCTGTGATGGTTGTCTTGCAGCACCTTAATCGCCTTGCCTGACGTGAATCTGAAAATTCAGCTGGCTGTCAGGAAGGCCCTTTAGGTTATGCCACAGACGCCGCCCTCGACAGGAGACAAGTCATGAAATCAGGTTTTATTGCCAATGCCACGCTGATGGGCTTGCTGCTCAGCGGTTACGCCCTGGCCGGTGACGACTGCAGCGACCCGGTAAGCGACTGGCAACCTCGTGAAACCCTGCGTCAGCAGGTAGAGCGGCAATACGGCTGGCGCGTGCAGCGCATCAAGGTCGACGATGGCTGTTACGAACTCAAGGGCCAGGACCGCAAAGGCAATGACATCGAAGCCAGCTACTCCCCGGCATCGCTGCACCTGAGGACACTCGAGGTCCATTTCCGCAATGACGGCGATGCCAGGGACTATCTCGGCAGCCCGCTCGCCGAATGACAACTCACCTGTCTATGAATTTTCCTGCCGTTCAGGTTGCTGTCAGCCGGCAGGTCCAGGCTCTCGACCTAACGATCAAGAGGACACGCTCATGAAAAAGATCATCGCAGCAACCTGCCTCATCGGCGCCATTACCCTGCCGGCGCTGGCCCAGGCCCGTGAAGTGACCTTGACCACGCAGCTCAAGGACTACAGCGGCAATGATGCCTACCTGGCGATCTACGTCACCGACGCCAATGGCCAGTACCAGAAAACCCTCTGGGTGGCCGGCAAGAAGGCCAAATATTACAAGCACCTGGCCGACTGGGCCCGTGGCAGCGGGATGAACCCGAGCGAGTTCGACGGGGTCAGCGGCGCCAGCGTCGGCAGTGGGCGCACGCTGAAAGTCAGCGTAGAACTGGCGGACACCCTGATTGATGCCGGGTATCAGATCCGCATCGACAGCGCCGTCGAGGACAAACGCGACGCCCGCGGCGATGTCAGCGTGCCGCTGACATCCAAGGGTGCAGGCAAGCCCGCGACGGGCAGTACCTACGTCGACGCCTTTACTTACGATCTGTAGCACCCGCCACCTCCGGAGGCTGAACATGCTTCGTCAGTTCCATTCTCTTCCTGGCCTGATCGCCGCCCTGTTGGTCATGGTATTGGCCATCAGCGGCGCGATCCTGTCTGTCGAGCCGGCGCTGGAACGTCTGCACAATACGTCCACTTCTGCCGGGCAACTAAACGTCGGCCAACTTGCCGGGCGCGTGGCCAGCCACTTTACGGGGGTGGAGCAGATCCAGCGCTCAGCGTCCGGCACGGTGATCGTCTACTACAACCAGAACGGCAAGGCCGGGGCGGAGAAGGTCGACCCACTGACCGGCCAAGGGCTCGCCCCTTACGAGCCATCCGCGTTCACCCGCTGGGTGAAAGACCTGCACCGCTCGCTGTTCCTTGGCACGCCGGGCCATGGCGTATCGGGTGTTGGTGCCCTGCTCATGCTGACGCTGTCAGTGTCCGGCGCGCTATTGCTGGCCCGACGCCTGGGTGGCTGGCGCAACCTGCTGCGGCCGCTGCGGGGCACTTTCAGCCAGCGCTGGCATGCTGAAGTCGGGCGACTGGCCTTGCTCGGGCTGTTGTTATCGGCACTGAGCGGGGCCTACATGTCCGCCACCACGTTTGGTTTTATCGCCGACGGCAGTCAAGCTGAACCCGCCTTCCCTGCGCACGTCAGCGCCGGTCCGGCCTTGCCGGTGGCGAAGCTGCAGGCCTTGCAGGCCACCGACTTGAACGACTTGCGCGAGCTGGTCTACCCGAGCCCCGGCAACCCCCGCGATGTGTTCTCCCTGCGCACAGCACAGGGCGACGGCTACGTGGATCAGGCCAGCGGCGCCTTGCTGTCCTATCAAGCCCACGACCCGATGCTCAACCTCTATGAATTGGTCTACCAGTTGCACACTGGCGAAGGCCTCTGGTGGCTGGGCCTGTTGCTCGGGCTCTGCGCCCTCTGCGTGCCGTTGATGAGCGTGACCGGCGTTCTGTTATGGTGGCGCCGCCGCAAGGCTGGCCCGCGCCTTCGCCACAACAGCCCTGCTCATGCTGCCGACAGCGTGATTCTGGTGGGCAGTGAAAACAACAGCACCTGGGGTTTTGCCAAAACCTTGCATGACGCCTTGCACCAAAGCGGCCATCAGGTGCACAGCGCGGCGATGAACGACTGGTTGGGCGATTACCGTAATGCCCAACGGGTGTTCATCCTCACCGCGACCCACGGTGACGGCGATGCGCCGGCCTCGGCTTCGCAGTTCCTGGCGCGGCTGGCCAAAACCGGCGTCAAGCCCGGCCTACCCTTTGCGGTGCTGGGCCTGGGCGACCGTCAGTTTGCGCAGTTCTGTCAGTACGCCCATCAAGTGCAGGACGCCATGTTGCAGGCCGGTGGCTCGCCATTGCTGGGGCTGGAAACCGTCAACCGCCAGTCCCCTCAGGAGTTTGCGCGCTGGGGCCACGCGTTGGGCGACGTGTTGGGGCAGGCGCTGGCGCTGGTTCATACCCCGCAGCGGCCGCGTACCCATTCACTAGAGCTGACAGAGCGGATTGCCTATGGCGAACAGGTAAATGCACCGACCCATGTCCTGCGCTTCAAAGCGCGCGGCGGACTGCCGAGCTTTCTGGCCGGCGACCTGGTCGGGATTCTGCCCCCGGGCAGCCCAATCCCGCGCTTCTACTCGCTGGCCAGCGGTTCCCAGGACGGCGTGCTGGAGATCTGTGTGCGTAAACACAACGGGGGCATGTGCTCGGAGTTTCTTCACGGTCTAGACATTGGCGCGCAGATTGACGCCTTCATTCAGCCCAACCCGCAATTTCGTCCGGCATCGGGCACGCACCCGGTAATCCTGATCGGCGCCGGTACCGGTATCGGTCCCTTGGCCGGCTTTATCCGCAACAACAAGGCCCGACACCCGATGCACTTGTATTGGGGCGGGCGCAACCCGGCTTCGGACTTTCTCTACGAACCGGAACTCAACCAATTCTTGTCGGACCGCCGCCTTACGCAATTGCACGCCGCCTTTTCTCAGGTCCCGGAGCGCAGCTACGTGCAAGACCGGCTGATCAATGATGCCCTCGCCTTGCGCCGGCTGATTGAAAAAGGTGCCCAAGTACTGGTGTGTGGCAGTCGCGAAATGGCCAAAGGCGTGATGCAGGCCCTGGATGAAGTCTTGGCGCCTCTCAACCTCAGCGTGCTGACCCTCAAGGCACAAGGACGCTACCGTGAAGATGTCTACTGAGTTGCAGCGTTACAGCCTGAACGGCGAAACCATGGGCACCCGCTACACTGCCCTGTTTTATGCCGGGGCCGGGCTTGATACCGACGAAATTGGCCAGCAACTGGCCCGCGCCGTGGCCCGGGTGGACCAGCAAATGTCCACCTGGAAACCCGACTCGGACCTTAACCGCCTCAATGCCGCCCCCGAGCAGCAATGGGTGTCGGTACCCGACGAACTGGCCACGGTGCTGTCTGCTGCATTGCGCGTCAGCCGGCAATCCGGCGGCGCCTTCGACATCGCTGTTGGTGACCTGGTGAACGCGTGGGGCTTCGGCCCAGCGGCGCGGCAGGTCACAGCACAGGGGATCGGCACAATTGCGCCGCGCACCTGGCTTTCAGCCGACGCCGCATTGGAGGTTGAGCCACAACGCAATCAGGTGCGCAAGCGCGCGCCGGCGAACCTTGACTTGAGTGGGATTGCCAAAGGTTTTGGCGTGGATGAACTGGCCCGTTGCCTGGAAGGTTCAGGTATCACTCGCTACCTGGTCGGTATCGATGGCGAAATGCGCGCCCGGGGCGTCAAACCTGACGGACAATGCTGGGTCTTGGCCCTGGAAAAGCCCAAAAGGGGCGTGCGTGAGGTCATGGGTGTGATGGAACTTAACGATACCTCAATCGCGACCTCCGGGGACTACCGACAGTGGGTCGACGTGGCCGGTCAGTCCTATGCTCACACCATGAACCCGGCCACCGGCGCGCCACTGCGCAACTCGCTCGCCGCCGTCACCGTGGTGGCGGCCTCGTGCATGCTCGCCGATGCCTGGGCCACGGCGCTGATGGTCCTGGGCGAAACCGAAGGCCCTCGTCTGGCTCAGGAGCGCGGGATGGACGCGCTGTTCGTGCTGCGCGAGGGCGAACACTTCAAAGAAATATCCATTGTCGGCGGACAGTTGCAGGCGCAAATTGAAACCCGCTGACGCCGGCTGCAGGCGCGCTCGGCACCCGTGCAATTTGAACCGCCTGATGACAGGGAGCCCGTTAAACAGTGAAATTCATGCACAGACACACCGAGGCACACAGAAGCGATCGTATCGGCTGGCTGCGCGCCGCTGTCCTGGGTGCCAACGACGGCATTGTCTCTACCGCCAGCCTGCTGATAGGCGTCGCGGCCGCCGACGCCAGCCATGCCACGTTGCTGGTCACCGGAATGGCGGGGCTGATGGCCGGGGCCATGTCCATGGCCGCCGGCGAGTACATTTCGGTACATTCCCAGGCCGATACCGAACGGGCGGACTTGTCCCGCGAACGGGCAGAACTGGCCAGCGACCCGAAAGCTGAGCACATCGAACTCACCAACATCTACATACATCGCGGGGTAGCACCCGAACTGGCGCATCAAGTGGCCGATCAACTGATGGCCCATGACGCACTGGGCGCCCACGCGCGGGACGAACTGGGCATCAGCGCCACCCTCGCCGCCAAACCCTTGCAAGCCGCCCTGGCGTCCGCCGCCAGTTTCGTGGTGGGCGCCGCCTTGCCACTGGCGGTGACGTTCGTCGCGCCGGAGCACAGCGTGGTGCCTTGGATATCGGGCATGTCATTGGTATTTCTCGGGTCATTGGGGGCTATTGCCGCCAAGACTGGCGGGGCCAGCATCATGACGGGCGCCTGTCGGGTGACCGTCTGGGGGGCGCTGGCCATGGGCGCCACGGCTCTGGTGGGTCGCTTGTTTGGCGCGGTGGTCTAGCGTAAGAAGCGGACCTCAGGCCGTGCAGTCGGCGGCCTACGAATCGATCCGCCCTGGTGCAGTTCGGCCAGGGCGCTATACATCAGGTTTAAAGCGGTTTGAAAGGCACATCATGCAACTGCATTTCCGACCTCTCAGCGACGCCTCCATCGCTGACATCATCGCGCTCAACAACAATCCCGATGTCTTACGCCAAATGCCCTTGGGTCGTCCCGACTTTGACGAAAGCAAGTGCAAGGTGTGGGTCGCCCAAAAAGAGGCCCAATGGGCACTGAATGGCTATGGTCCCTGGGCTTTTTTCGTTGAAGATGAATTCGCCGGCTGGGGTGGCCTGCAGCAGGAAGACGGTGACGCTGATCTTGCCTTGGTGCTTCATCCAGACTACTGGGGGCTTGGCAGAGTGATTTTCGATGAGATCGTACGGCGCGCTTTCCAGGAGATGGGGCTTGAGTCGATCACCCTGTTGCTTCCACCAACCAGAACACGAATCAAAGGTATTCTTCGCCTGGGGTTTCGCCTTGACGGAGAGGTGGATATCGACGGCACGCCCTTCTCGCGCTATCGGCTACTCGCCACGGCCAAGCATTGACTTGTTGGCTGGATCGCCGGGGCGCCCCCCTGCCCTTTCCTGGTTCCGGTAGACCCATCCGTCAGCAGCATGACGCGTGCCCTATCACAGCGTTGTGCTCTGCTTTACCGGCAGTTGTACACGAAACGTTGTTCCCACTCCGACCTGGCTTGATACGGTTATCTCGCCACCGTGTTTCTTTACAATGCCATAGGAAAGGGACAGGCCTAGCCCGGTACCTTGGCCGACGGGCTTGGTGGTGAAAAAAGGATCGAAGATTTTCCTGATGTTCTCCGGTGCTATCCCTGCGCCTGTGTCCGCAACTTCGATGCACACCCAGGCGCCTTGATGAGCAGTGCCCAATGTGATGGTACCCCGTTCGGGGCCCATGGCTTGGGCGGCGTTGAGCACCAGGTTCATTATCACTTGGTTGATCTGCGACGGCAGGCATTCGACAGGGGGTAACGGCTGGTACCGTTTTACCAGGTCGGCTTTATGTTTCAGCTCGCTCGCGACGATGTTAAGCGTGGAGTCAATGCCCTTCTGCAAATCGGCTAATTGCCACTGCTGAGCGCTGTCAACCCGCGAGAAGTCTTTGAGGTCCTTGACGATATGCGCCACTCGACCGATTCCGTCCTTGGACTCCTTGATAAGGATCGGGATGTCTTCCATGAGGAACTCCAGTTCCGTCTGCTCACGAAGCCTTTGCAAGCGCCCAGTGGTTTCGTTTGCGCCAAGCATCAGTTCGGCCTGGCGATAGGCGTCGAGCATCGCCACCAGTTGCTGGAAATACCCTCCCAAAGTACCCAGGTTGGAGGACACGAAACCGATCGGATTGTTGATCTCGTGCGCCACGCCGGCGGCCATCTGCCCCAACGAGGCGAGCTTCTCCGATTGCACCAGTTGGCTTTCCAGCTGCTTGCGCTCCTCGATCTCCTGCTGCAGCGCCTCGCTGGCTTGGGTCAGTTGCTGGGTACGGCGCTCTACCCGCTGTTCGAGCTGGTGCATTTTCAGCGAGGCTCGTTGGGTCATTTCCCATTTGGTCAGCAAGGTGCTGGCCATTTGCTGGACCTCGATATTGTCGAACGGTTTTTTCAGGATCAGCAGGCGATCGTGGGCCTGCAGCCGGTCGAGCAACTCATCCCAGGAATAGTCCGAGTAGGCAGTGCAGACGACTACCTGCAACAGCGGGTCCTCTTCCCACAGGTGCTCAATGGTTTGAGCCCCGTCCCATCCACCTGGCATTCGCATGTCGACGAAGGCTAATGCGTAGGGCTTGCAGGCCTGCAGCGCCCGCTTCAGCAGGCCGAGTCCTTCCTCACCGCCATAGGCTGAATCGAGTTCGAATACCGGTCGTTCGTTCTTGACCTGCTCGCCGAACAACAACCCTTCCATCTCGTCCAGCTCAGAGTTCTGCGATCTGGCCGGGGCAAGGATCTTGCGAAAGTCGTCGTGGATAGTCGGCATGTCATCGATCAGCAAGATCCGGCGATTGGTCATGTCACTCATGCAGGCTCCGTCACCGCGATCAGCGGGATCCTCAGGGTAAAGACAGCACCCAAGCCAGGGCCGTCGCTGTGTGCGGTCAGGTGACCATTCATCTCGAGGGCGGCCAGGGCGCAACTGTGCAAGCCGAAGCCATGCCCGTCCTTGCGCGTGGTGAAGCCATGGGCAAAGATCTTCTGCAGGTTTTCAGGGGCAATGCCTTCGCCTTCGTCCAGCACGCTCATTTCCAGGAAGCCTCCCTCAACGATGCGCGTCCTGAGGATCATCGTCCGCGGGTCGCTGCCGGGGCCGGACATGGCGTATTTGGCGTTGCTGATCAGGTTGATCAGAATCAGCAACAGCCGATGCCGGTCGCCCATCACCAGAGGCAGGTCTGTAAAGTCGCGCACTACCCTCACCTGATGCCGGGTCAACGCGCCTGCGTTCATGCGCAGCGCGTCCTCGACCAGGTCATTAACCGACAGCGGCTCAGGCACATTTTTAGCGCCGGCATAGGATTGCTGGGTGGCCACCACTTCCTTGATGTGGTCGATGCTCTTGTTCATTCGCTCCAGCTCGATCACCATCTCCTTCTGCTCATCGGCGATCGCCTCGGTCAACTGGTTGAGGTAGCCGGGAAGCAACCGGCCTCTGGGATCCTCGTCGAGAAACCGACCGATGTCAGTGGCATGCTCGCGGAACAGTTGCATGGCTTTGCCCAAGCCCTGGGTTTTGCTGCTGCGCAACCTTCGAGCGATGAGATCAGAGGATGTGTTCACGCTGTTGAGCACATTGCCCACGTTGTGCAACACATTGGTGGCGATCTCCGCCATACCAGCCTGGCGCGCGGCGTTGAACAGCTCGCTCTGAGCGTTCCTGAGTTCCAGGGTGCGTTCCTCGACTCGCTGCTCCAGGACGTCATTGGCGCTCTGCAATGCGTTGTTGACCCGTCTCACCTCGGCGAAGCTGCGCACCAGCAGCGCAGCCAGGCAGATGACCGAAAACATCAGCAGGCCCGATAGCCATAGCGTGTAGAGATGGTATTTACGGTTGATCTTTTCGAACTGTTGTTGATCCCTGTCCAGGAGGCTGGTGATCGTATCCAGGCGTTCGGCAACCGGAATCGCCTCGATCTGCTCGAGCAGGCGGTTGACGACAGGTTGCTCGCGCAGGATCAACGCCACGTGATTGCTCAACAGATTGAGGGGCGTCTGGAATTCCTTGGGCAGGTTCTCCGCGTTAACAGCCAAATTGCCTAACCCCACCTCTATCTCCGCAGCCCTTTCCACAGAGGTAACCTGTGCGAACTCCAGGGCGCTTAGCAGGAGGTCATAGGTGTCAGTGACGAATACCTGTACCTCCTGCCGATTCGGTGCCAGCATGGTATTGAGCTGGGCCTGAATACCGTCCTCGGCTGTGGGTAGAAATGCCAACGAATTTCGCAACAAGGCATTGTGCGACTTGAATTGCTCCACGAGCCGAGCCTTTTCCCCGAACGCAGAAAGAAAACCGTCATGGGCATCGCGCCACTGGTCTGAGTCATCGCGCCCTTGCTCGGCTTCTCGGCTGTCGAATCGTGCCCACAGCCGCTTCATCTCCTTAAGGGGGATCACAAGTGGATCGTAGTTATGGGAGACGGCTACCCGGGCCTTGAGCACCTCGTTTTCCCATACAGCGTCCTGTTGCTTGAGCTGACGGATGAGATCTCGGGATTCGTTGTAGGTCTGGGTCTGCTCTGACCCGGAATTCAGGTACAAGTACAGCAGCATCGACGCCAGTACAAGGACCAACCCACTGAATAGAATCAGGCTTGTGCGCCGAGAAATCACCCTCATGGCTGACCCGCCTTTTCAGCATTGAGGGTTTTGAGGAACAGCATGATGAGCCTGCGGTCCTCATCGCTTGGGATTCGTCCTAGCTGGTACTGGAACATCACGTCGATCGCACGCTCCAGCGTAGGCGCCGAGCCATCGTGAAAATAGGGCGCGGTCATCGCCACATTGCGCAGGCTCGGCACTTTGAACACACCCCGGTCGGCCTCCTCTCCGGTCACGTTGAAGCGGCCCTGGTCCGCCTCGGTGGGGTTGCCGCGGTCAGCGATGTAGTCGCCGAACACGCCAAACTTCTGGAACATGTTGCCCCCAATATTGACCCCTTGGTGGCAGGCGATGCAGCCATAATCCTTGAAGCGCTGGTAGCCGTATTTTTCCTCCAGGGTGAGCGCCTCGGTATCGCCCTGCAGGTAACGATCGAAGCGTGCGCCTGGGGTAAGAAGCGTCCTT
The DNA here is from genome assembly GCF_054611535.1 of Pseudomonas sp. VEM90. Lineage (NCBI taxonomy): Bacteria > Pseudomonadati > Pseudomonadota > Gammaproteobacteria > Pseudomonadales > Pseudomonadaceae > Pseudomonas > Pseudomonas sp. VEM90. The sequence continues at coordinate 84,770 of NZ_JBTRAR010000007.1, forward strand.
TCGTAATCGGCCAACGCGCTGAGGATGTTGTCCTTTGTCACCGCGTCCGGGTAGGCATCCTTGAACGCCTGACGGTAACGCACGTCTGCGGTGATGCGCTGCTTGATCACCCGCCAGTCTCCGCCCATCTCGTGAGCGCTGGTGATCACCGCATCCCCCTGCTCCTCGAGCGACTCGACCCGGCCATTCCAGAACTGTCGGAAATTAAGGCTGGCATTGAGTACCGTTGGCGTATTGAGCGCAAGCGGCTGGCCATCAGCACCGATGGAAAACGCCCGGTCATCGGCCCCGTACTTGTCCAGACGGTGACAGCTGGCACAGGACAGTGTGCTGTTGAGCGACAGCCGTGGATCGTTGAACAACTGGCGCCCCAGTTCCACACGCTCGGGTGCCAGCGTGGGTATCGGAGGCAGCGGCTTGAGCGGCTCGTCCAGCGGCTCGGCCCCGATGCCCGCACTCAGGACCAGTAGCACCCACAGGCTCAGACAACGTCGCAAGCGCTGCAGGTAAAGAACGGAACGATAACGACAGATTATGTGCACGGACATCCGGGAGAATCCTTTTTCCCTGGGCTGACGGATATACAGATGGGTGGTGCCCTGCTGTCAGGTTAGATGCCTTCCAGACAATTCGCCTGCCACACGCCACACCATGCCCCGACACCTGTCGCGGAAAAATGAACTAGCCTTTGACCTAAGCGCTCGTTGAGCTCGAGTGCCTCCATCGATCGACCAGGTGAGGCCTGCCATGGACGTGCAACAGCCCCCGAATTCACCCTATCGGCCGACCGTGTTGCTAGTAGACGACGAGGAATCGATCCTTAACAGTCTGCGTCGGCTATTGCGTGGCCAACCCTATGACGTGAAGCTGGCGACCAGCGGCGAACAGGCACTGGCGCAAATGGCCGAGGGCCCGGTAGACCTGGTGATGAGCGATGCGCGCATGCCAGGTATGGACGGCGCCACCTTGTTGGCGCAGATCAATCAGCATCACCCCTCGACCGTCAGGATCTTGCTGACCGGCTATGCCGATCCGAGCGCAATCATCAAGGCCGTCAATGACGGTCATATCCACCGTTACATCAGCAAGCCCTGGAACGACGACGAGATGTTGCTGACCTTGCGCCAGGCCCTGGAGCACCAGCATTCCGAACGCGAGCGCCAACGCCTGGAGCTGCTGGCGCGTCGGCAGAACGCCCAGTTGAGGCGCCTCAATAACGACCTGGAGAAACGCGTTGCAGCCCGTACCGCGGAGCTGCAGCAGACCGCTGACATGCTCGATCTGGCCTACGAAGAGCTTAAACACAGCTATGTTACCGGGACTGAGGTGTTCTCGATGTTGGCTAATCTGCGGCTGCCTCCAGCCAAGCAGACCAATCGGCAGATCATCGAACTGGTGCGTTGCTACTGTAGGGCCCACGCCTTGGACGAGGCGATAAGCCGCGATCTGGCCATGGCTGCGGCGCTGTACAACATAGGCAAATTGAGTTGGCCGGATAGCATGATCGTTGCCCCTTCGGACCAGCTAATGCACAGCGACCGATATCGCGACTATCCACGCCAAAGTGAAGCGCTGCTGATGACCCTTGAGCCCATGAAAGATGCCGCGCGCCTGATCCTGCATCACCAGGAGCACTGGGACGGCAGCGGTTTCCCCGACCGGCTCAAGGGTGAAGCCATCCCGCTCGGCGCCCGCTTGCTCAAGCTGGCAGTGGACTTCGTTGAGCTGCAACGGGGTTTGATTCTTGAACGGCAGATGAACAGTGACGAGGCCTTGCTCTACCTGCGCAAGTACGTCGGCCGGTTGTATGACCCGGCACTACTGGAGGATTTCGTCCAGGTTTGCGCGTCGTTCCACAGCGATCTCACCTTGGTGGACCCTGAAGTCCAGGTGTGTACCACGCGTGACCTGACGCCGGGAATGGTGCTTGCGCGCAACCTCAACGCCGACAACGGCATGTTGCTGCTTAACGCTGGCAAGGTTTTGAGCGCCGCGCTGGTGGAAAAACTGGTGGCCTTTGAATCGATGGAGGGTGGCAAGTACTGCATTTTTGTTCGGGTTCCCGCGAACGACCCTATAACATCTGGAAAATCAGACTTGGCGCCGTGCTGAATGGAGGTGGGGCGGTCATTCAACCCTTCACCACCAGGACTGCGCGTACAGCATGCCGTCGCCCTCCTCCACACCGGCGATACACCCAAGCACTATGCTTGCTCAGGCAGGAGGGCCGCGCATGTGTGGAAGGTTGAGTCAGTACCGAGGCATACACGATTTTGTCGAAACCCTGAGCCTGCCAGAGGCCTGGCGGAACAACGTCGGCGACCAGCCACTTGGCCGGTACAACGTCGCGCCGACCACGCTGGTGGCAGTGCTGCGAATGGATGAAGCAGGCCCGCGGGCGGACCTGGTGAGATGGGGCTGGCGGCCACATTGGGCGACCGACCGTGCTGCGCCGATCAACGCCAGGGTCGAAAAGGTGGCACACGGCCCCTTCTTCCGGGCGATCTGGCCGCACCGAGGCATAACGCCGATCGACGGCTGGTATGAATGGGTCGATGAAGGCGGACCGAAGAAACAGCCGTACTACATCCGACGCCGGGACGGGCGCCCTTCCCTTTGCGCCAGCATCGGCCAGTTCGCTGGCGGCGAGCATGATGGGTTCGTCATCATTACGGCCGATGCCCAGGGCGGAATGGTTGATGTGCACGACCGCAGGCCAGTGGTTTTGGCCCCGGACCTTGCGCGTGAGTGGATGGAAACCGCGACGCCGGGCGAACAGGCCGAGCAGATGGCGCTCAACCTGGGCGAGCCAGCCGAGGCCTTCGAGTGGTATCGAGTGAGCACCGCCATTGGCAATGTGCGCAACCAAGGCGCCGAGCTGGTGAAGCCGCTTCAGTGACGCGGTAGTAGACCCTTCCCAGGCTGTGTGAACAATCAAGCAGCACATGGAACCGCCTTGAGATCCCCCATTAACTCTGCTGAAAATTTGATAATGCTCGGGCTAGTGAATACGGACTGACGGCGAGCTGAGTGGCAGCTCTTGGTCGAATGGGCCCCTGGCGAGCGGCCGCTCTGGGTCGAAATCGGTAACTTGCGACTGGCAGCTTTCGACCCATACCAGTCATCCCTTTCATCGGCTTCGCGGCAATTACTATTGTTATGAGGATGCTCTTGGCCATATGCTCAGCGAGGCAATTTGCCACTACAACTCTAAGCATGGAGTAGCCTGATGAAAATTCTTTCCCTCGTGATCGCAGCAGTCCTGTCGTTCTCCTCGGTTGCTGCCTTCGCACACAGTGGCGGTACCGACTCTAAAGGTTGCCACACCAATCACAAAACGGGCGAGCGTCACTGCCACTAAGGCTTTTCGCTAGCCCTTCGTGCGCTGTCGTTCTTGACCCAGAAGATGCCAGCCATAGAGGCAAAGACAGCAGCGACAGCAAGTTTCGATTAGCCAGCAGCGCTATCAGGTGGCCGGGGTGGAACCAATAGTTCCAAATCGGTCATTCGCGAACGGCTGCTTTCGACCCATTGCGGACATCCGCCATCGGCTGCTTTCGGCCAGAAGCGGTCAGTCGCGCTTAGTTTCCGCAGCGGTCACTTGACTCGAATTCGGTATCGAGAACACGTATTTAGGCTCAAGTTGTCGGCGAAGCGTCGGTAATTCACTCAGCCGATTCGCGCGCGTTTAGAAACGGCCAGCTAACACCAGAGGCGAAATTTGGGTGACGCGGTTCGTCTTCAGGCAGCCCGTGTATGTCTCTGATTTCATCAATTTCTCGCAGGTATCGTGCAGCCACGTCGGACGGACCACCGTCCGTGCACATCGCCAAGAGATCTCGCCTCAGCTCCGCGACAGGTGCGGGCAAGATTTCGAAAACCCCTGACCAATCGCGTGAGGGGACACGCTCAGTTGCAACATATTCGACCGCGCGGTAGCCGGCGAAATTGCGGCCCGTCGAAATCTCTGCCCGCACAAGCAGCAAAAGTCCTGGCATATCGGGCGCTTCGGATATCGCTGTCGCAAGGAGCACCAACCCCGGCGTTGTGGGACCATCTGCGAGCAGTGCATATGTATGGTCCCGGACGTCGGCATGTACTTCTAGCAATCCAGCGATTTCGCGGGCGATGAACCAGTGATCGAGCCCCTTCTGCTCGAAAACCCCATGCACAGCAAGATCTATCAGTTGATGCGCGATATCTAGAGAACCCGTAGCCAATCGGAAGATTGTACGGAGCCAACTGTAATCACCGTAAAAGGCAGGAAACAACACTGCTAGCCTGAACAGGCAACAGCCGCCCTCATCGTCGGCCAGACTCCCGCATGCAAACACAACATCCTCGAGCATGTTAGGGTGGTGGAACGAATTAGGTAATGTTGTGAGCAAATCGAACCCATCGAGTGCTTTGTCCGTAAACGGTAAGAGCTGCAACCATTGCTTGAGTTCATACCCATTGCTTTGAGAGAGGATCCATGTGCGCAACTTGGCATCATTCAGTGTGTCGGAGATGCCGCGTGTGACTTCATCAAGTGAGAGAATCTCGCCTGAGAGGCAGAGATTCACGAGCAACGAGCAACGAGCACGCGGTAGGGCCAGCCCAAGCAGTTGTTTAACCACGCTGCGCCACCTACCGTGAGGAAGGCGCGCAGCTCGTGTGCCAAGCGCAACGGCAAGCCGATGCTGATCATCGCTATCTCCTTCGAGCAACCTTTGAACCACCGCGAATATGGTGTCGGCCTCCTCGCAAGTTTCTTCGGGATCGCCGATGCGCGTTGCCCGTCGCGCAGGAACATCTGAAAAATCGAGCCTGCCAAATAGGCGATTTTCAACCGGCTGAGGTTCGTTAGTGAGCCGCCAATGCTCGACAAGTACACTTGTGGCTTCTTCGCCAAAATTTAAATCGTCTAGATAGCCGTACAGGATGTACCTAGTTTCCGGAAGCTTTAGCGCTCGAAAAGCACGCGCATATTCATGGGTATGAGGCGTGCGCGCTTCATCCAGTGCATTCCCAGGCCGCCACCTCTCCGCTTCTGCCTGCTCGCGGAAGGCTCGAAGGCGCTGAAGATTGTCATCGAGCAGTGCCTGAAGGACTGGCAAGAGTTGGCCAGATGGTGCACAGGCGGCAAGTTTCACGAGACTCACCGTCTGCATCCTCGTCGCATCGCTGGACGCCAGCATTCGGTATGCCCACTCCTCCATAAGACCGGCGACACTGCTTTTTACTGTGTTACTGAAAGGTCGATCGTGACTCGATTGCTCTCCGCGACATCGGATCAACAACTCGGCCATCAGCGCCATCTGCGAAACCGACGCTGACGCAGACCGCGCCTGTACAGCCTCAAGAATACTTTCGGCAGGTGCGAGCGCTAGTCTTCCTTCAAGGCCATGAAATAGCTTATTCACCTCTGGGTCCCACGCGCCGTTCACCTTACGACTTGGTTCAAGTTCGAACAGCATGTCAAGCAACACGGCTGACGAGCGAGGACCAAGCACCGAAGCAGCGATGGAGGCACGCTGACTGTACTGGCCTAAGTCCTCCTGTGCGATCTTCAGCAGCGAGTTATCATCCTCAACGATCCTTCCAGCAGAGACGATTTCTGCAGCGTGGTGAAATAGCGACCGTCCTTCAAGCACCCGGACTACGAGGGCTTTCGCTACAACGAAGGGATAATGTGTGCGCAACGTCTCAGCAAGCGAGCTGACGTTTCGGTCCCCGCGCTCAAATTCCACAGTTGACAGAATTCTGTACAACTCATGCTCCAGCGACTCATCGCGTGGTGTACGCGCAATTCGATGCAGCTTCTCGTAATCCGTTTCCGCCTCAATTGAGCGATGCTGCGCCTGTGCAAGACGTTCGCGACACTGAAAATCTGCGACTTCCTCAACATCCAGAGTCTGTCGCCTAACGATCTGATCCAATGTGGCATCTGAGACAGCCCGAAGGATCTCGGCTATATGAAAATCAGCTCTTCGAAACGACAGCGCACTAACCACAGACAACTGTACGTCAGTATGGGGATCCATCTTTGCGAGGTCTGTTGCGAGACCGAGTCCCTCTACATCACCGTGCATAGCCATTTCATGCAGTAGAACCTCCCGTGGGCTGTCTGGTAGCGCGGCGATGGTACTCGCAGCGTCCCCTCCAAACACCGCCCGCCGAAGTTGTCGGCAGTTACGCAGTGCACGCAGGCTATTTTGCTCACCCTCGTGAGTCACAAGCGGCCAGATTACAGCGAGGAACTCCGGTCTGCCGGACGTGAGCATGAACCTGAGTGCGCGATCAACCGTGCCGGGCACATGCCATGCCCTCACGAAGCGCTGTACGTCATCCGCGACCAATGCCCAAATTTCATCCGACGACCGATAAATCATTTCGGCTGCGAGCAATGGATCAACTTCCAGAGCCGCCAGTACTGATCGTGCACAAACCGCCTTTTGCAATTCGTCGGTACTACGCGCGAGCCGCTCGACCGCGAACAGTGTTGCCTCTTCCCAAGCAGGCTTGTCAAATATTTGCGTCTGCAAAGTCTTCAATTCGACCGGATCCTCAGAGGCCAACCGCATGCGATCTTGGACCATGTGCGACGCATACCACTCTTGAAATTGCTGATGTTGGAACGAGTAGCCGGGGGTGTCCCCTAGCCGCAGCAGAACATGATTGCTAATCAGAGCTTCAAGAGCATCGTACGGTTGAGGTAACGTCGTCACCTGCCCTTCGTCCATCAACACCCTTCCGGTGTCGCTGATTGACCGGCGGGCCTCTACCTCCGAGAGTGCAACCGCAAACGCGCTAGTTGATCGCACAGCCAGATCACACAGGTAGCGGTCGTGCAGGCCTGCCAAAGCTGCGCGCAATGCTTCCGCGTGCTCCGGTATAGCTTCATGCGCTTCCACGAAGCGGCGTAGAAGTTCTTCCTTCGTTGTCGGGAAGGCTGAGCCGCGCGGAAGTGACAAGAGCACTGTCAAGTAAAGGGGGATGGAGACTAGCTCGCGAATTCCTGGCGTGCGCCAGGCCTCATCCACAATGCGAACTCCCGGCTCGCCATACATCTCACGTGCTATTTCTTCCTGCTGGCTGTAGCTGAGAGGCAAGAGATCGATGCGCAGCGCTTCGATGGGAACATCAAGTGACTGTCGGCGTGTCGAGATAATGATGCCGAGATCGGGCAGCTCGGCCTTCAATGAGTTCAACTGGACACGGGCGCGTTGACGCGCTGCAGTGTCAAGCTCATTCCAGCCATCCAGCAGCAGCACTACACCAGGTTTTGCTGCTGCCGCACGAAAAATGTCTTCTGATATCCCTCGGAAGGATGGCCGACGTAGGATGGATGCCAATAATTCCATATTCTCCGTTGCCCAGTCCGCAAGCGGGACAAACATCGGAATTCCTGTTGGTTCTGCAAGCAGCCCCTCGGCTACTTGAAGCAGCACTGTCGTCTTTCCCATACCGGGAGGTGCCACAAGCACGAGATCATCAAGTGATACAACGGCTCTTGCCAGTGACTTTGTTGTAATGGATTCGTTGACACCCTCAATGGTCAAAGCGAGCTCAATCGACGTGGCTGGCCATCGCGCGGTTCGGCGAAATATTTCAATATCAGCAGCTGCTGCGACACGAAGATCTCCAGCATCTTGGAATTCTTCAGATACAGGCCGTGCAGTGCCCTCTAAAACACGCTTTCTTGATTCTGTCTCGGCATCTTTCTTCCAAGTGCGCAACAACTCGGTAGTGAACTTCGAATCTGGCGAGTCAATAGCAGTGCCGTGATTTCGGCACATCCAAATCCCATTGGTCACCGAGCGACGTTCGTCCATCGTCATCTTTTCGTCGTAGCGTGGTCCACCGGGCGCAGCGGCGCAGATGTGAGAAGCGGTGCCCACGCTCATGCGCCCGCTCTCGTCCGAGGTCGCACCTTCGGTAGAAACGCGACAGCCTGGAAAACTGCATAGCCATCCAGCGCGCTGTCCGATCTTACGCCTGGTGCCCTCTGTGAAATCGTCTCGGTTCTTAGCCATTTGCCCTTCGCCTGCTGCTCGCTCCCGCATACTGTGCTGCGCGCTCACCCAAGTGTCCACTAGATCGCGTGCTGCCAGTTCAAGACCGCTTTGGGTCGAATCGCGACGGTCATTCCTCGACCGTCGCTGGACGCTGTCAGACCTCCGTCTGCTCTGCCATCTCCAATGCGTCATCGACTTCAATGCCCAGGTATCGCACCGTGCTTTCAAGCTTTGTATGGCCGAGCAGGAGCTGAACTGCTCTCAGGTTCTTTGTCCTGCGATAGATCAGCGATGCCTTTGTACGTCTCATCGTGTGGGTGCCGTACATAGCAGGATCTAGCCCAATAGACTTTATCCACGCTTTGACGATTCGGGCGTACTGCCGGGTGGAGAGATGCACTGAGGCGTGTAGCCGGCTTGGGAAAAGACAATCCTCGCTGTGGAGTTGGGCTTGATGTATCCATGCCTGTAGGGCCAGCCGCGTTTGCTCTGTAATTTCAAACTGTACGGGACGTTGGGTTTTCTGCTGCATCACTATCGCCCGCGATGACACGTGCTCCCCATGAGCAACGTCGCGTACGCGAAGCTTGGTCAGATCGCAGGCTCGTAGCTTGCTATCGATGGCCAGATCGAAAAGGGCTAAATCACGAGTTTCCTCCGCGATTTGGAGCCTTACCCGAATGGCCCAGATATCTTTCAGTCGGAGCGGAGCTTTCTGCCCGACCAATTTTCCTTTGTTCCAAGGCTGATGGCTGCTGGTCGTAATGGCGTTCATGGCTTGTCCTCCATGTGAGGTAAGACAAGGATGGTCAACCCAATCCAGAGGCGCTAACCGACCCATAGCGAACGTTTGAATGCTCGGTGATTGCTTCGGTGCTTTTCAATGAGCATCATCGGGGTTCGACAAGGAGACGTCTCTATGCCCAAACCAGCGCTGCATCTCATCTCAGGAAAAATTGCATCCGGTAAGTCAACGCTAGCCAAAAGCTTGGCAGTTGAAGGATCGACGGTTCTGCTGAGTGAGGATCATTGGCTCTCACGGCTATACCCTGAACAGATCAAGTCAGTAAACGACTATGTGCGTCTTGCGCACCAGATTCGGCAGGTGCTGGGCCCGCTCGTCATCGATATCCTTCGGGCTGGAGTGACTGTCGTTTTGGATTTTCCTGCAAATACTCCTCAAGATCGACTATGGCTGCGCAACCTGGCTGACGCAGCCGAGGTTTCACATTGCGTCCACTACATCGAGGTGGACGATGACACCTGTCGAGACAGGTTGCATCTTCGCAACCACCGTGGTGAGCATGAGTTCGCGGCGACTGACGCGGAGTTCGATCTGATCACTAGCTACTTTCGAGCGCCACATAAGGATGAAGGGCTTCAGATTAAAATTCACCGACATTGACGATCTCTAGTGCGGATTTGGGCCGCTACCGACCCAGAGCGCACCATCACCTTCGTCTATTAGCGACCTCAAGCAACGCCGCGACAATGAACGGCCCCTTTTTCTCCAGATACTCAGCCATACCGCCGATATTGGTGGCTTCCAGTTCAATCTTGAGGTCTTGATATCGCTTCCGAAGGGAGGCGTCGTTCCTGAGCAGATCTCTGAACGTCAGCATCTGGATGACTGAGTGGTGACCACGGCTGCAAATGTGAATCTTGTGGGTCCGCAGCCCGCCAACATTGCGGCGGTAAAAGTGGTGCCCTTCCGACAGGTCACTGCCGCGTACATAGCCCAGCGTCAGCAACACCTCGTCTCGCGCTGCCTCATTGCGATGCTCTGAAACCTCAACCAGCACATCGATCTCAGGCTTGGCGGCAAGTTGCGGTACAGCCGTGCTGCCTACATGGTGAATGGCGAGAAGCTCATCGCCGAATACCGAGGCGAGCAGCACTTTGACCGCCTCATACCGTTGCGGCCATGCGGAATCGTAAGCCGTGATCTTGCTGGTCAGCGCCATGGGGGCCTCCTTGGGCAAGTGAAAATGTCCGGATGCGCCTACACGGCAGGCGCCTGCCGCCACTCAAGCGCGATCTGGCATCTAATGACCTTGCACAACCTGATCAGGCTGCGTGCCCATACTCGCGAGAAAAACATCGGTATCCCGATTGGTTCGTAGGCAGACCACGCGACAGCCCGACGGGGCCGTCGCCACGAATCGCTTTATCGCCTCCCGAGACGAGGTTTTCGTCCGCCACATGAACCTGAAAAACTCCGGCAGGTTGGCCAGCAACTCCGGACAGTTGTCCGGCAAGTCAGGCCGGGATCGACCGCGGTTCAACACCGTTCTGAGGAGCACGCGCCAGAATCGAAGCGGAGCCGAGCGATCAATCCATATCAACATGTCAGCGCGGGCCAGCCGGTTGTTCCATGTGGTCGAATGCCCGCCTTCGAAGATCCAGCGCTCACGGGCCTCGACCTCATGACAAAGACGCGTCTTCTCGTCCCGGCTCCGCTCGACCCACCCTGGCTGCCAATGAATCGTGTCGATATGCACGACCGGCAAGCCTGTACGTTCACCGAGCTTGCGCGCCAGGGTACTTTTCCCAGCCCCTGGCTGACCAATGATCATCACCCGCTGCATTCAAGCTCCCTCTCGCCATGCCTGCTGAATTTTGGGCGCGCGATTCTACGGCAATGGGCGACGCAGTCAACTGCAAGCGCACTCATGCTCTGGGCGTCCGCCACAAGTCGGCAGTGGATCACTCCTCAAGTGATGTAACTCATCATGGCGCTGGCCACTGAGTTCGCCGTTTGGGGGATTACGGCCGACAGCTTGGCTTGAGTATTATCCCTGACCGCCTCGAAAGCCTCCAATTGCATGTAGCGTCTTTGCATGCGCCACGCGTAGTTCTGCACGCGGATCGCCGCAGAGAGACTGCCTGGGGCCTGGTAGTCGGCCCTGTCAGCCGCAATTGAGCATGAAGGCCGTTGGTGTCACCAAAAGTCGGTATGGCGTTGGCAAGGGACACGGAAAACGGTGGTTCAGAGGACTGATGGGGGGTCATCCCACTGCTCGTAGATACGTTCAAAATCTGGTTGCATGAGTTCGACCCATACCCCCACGCTATAGGGCTCATCACGCTGCAATACGGGAAGAGGTAGCGTTGCCCGGACAAAGAATCGTTCGGCGGAAAACAAGCTCAATGTCATCGCTGGCGTGTTCCTTTCCGCACCCATTGCAGATCATCTTAAAAGCTCCTGTTGCTTCTACCGGTTTACTGCCTTGTACAACGTTAGGTACAATGGCTGCGGTTGCCAGCGACGGCTGGATCCATCTGGACACCTGTGGCCTGTGGCTACTGGAATGACGATTCTGATTCTGACCCAGATGAGAGAACACTGTGAGTCACTACGGAGCCGCTGTGCGGGCCGACTGGCTTCACTTTCTTAGAACTTTGGGCGTCGCCTGTGGCGGTCCAAAGAGCAACCCTTACCCGGGCAGAGCCCGGAGGATGGACAAATGCACGTACTGACTTTTAGCCAGGCTCGCGCCGAACTGAAGCAGACAATGGATGATGTTTGCCGGGACCATGAGCCCGCCGTAATCACGCGACAGCGTGGCGAACCCGTAGTGATGATGTCCCTGGAGGACTACAACGGGATGAACGAGACCATTCACCTGTTGGGATCGTCCAAAAACGCTTCGCGCTTGCGCTCATCCATCGCTCAGCTCCGGGACGGCCAGGCCTTGACGAAGGAACTGGACCTCAATGAGCAAGAACCAGAAGCAGCGGAACAAGGATGAAGCCCGCGACAAGGTAAGCGTGAAGTTCACCAAAGAGGGCTGGGAGGATTACTGTCACTGGCAGAGTGCTGACCTCACCATACTTGGCAACGTCAACCGCCTGATTGACGTGTGTCTGCGCACCCCCTTCACGGGTATTGGCAAGCCTGAGCCGCTGAAAGGCGATTTATCTGGCTTGTGGTCCCGCCGCATCACCCGTGAGCACCGTCTGGTCTACTTCTTCGAGGCCGGTATGCTCACCGTTCTGCAATGCCGCTACCACTACGACGACTAAAGCACTGTACTGTGCTGTGCGCGAGCTGCCTCCGCCCCTGTTACAAGGGCGGTCGGTGAACGAAATCACGCGCGCGGTCGTTTGGCGCTGGGTGTCCAGTTCTTAGGGATAGGCTATCCGCAGGCTCACGCAGAGGCGCACTACCACGCTGCACGGGAATCGCCGTTCGTCTTGCTGCCCGGTAAGAATGGGGAGCACGTCAAGCAGACGTCGGACCTGCACCACCAGTGGCGGCCAATCCTGAAAGGTTTGGGCATCAGGTGCCGCCCCCGTATAACTGCCGCCACACCTATGCGACAATATGCTCAATGTCTGGTCTCAACCCCGCATTTATCGCCCAACAGCTCGGGCATGGCGTGCAGATGCTCTTATCGACTTATGCGCGCTGGATTAACTCGTCTAACGACTGGCAGGAGCTGGATAAGCTCCAAATTGGTCCGTAGCTGCGAAGAAGCCACGTAAGTTATTGATAGGTAAGCTCCTTGATCTCCACCGCTAACATCACCATGCAGTTCGGCTCCAAGCCGCTGTTCGAAAACGTTTCCGTCAAATTCAACAATGGCAACCGCTACGGCCTGATCGGCGCCAATGGTTGCGGCAAGTCGACCTTCATGAAAATCCTCGGCGGCGATCTGGAGCCGTCCGCGGGCCAGGTCATGCTCGAGCCGAATACCCGCCTGGGCAAGCTGCGCCAGGACCAGTTCGCCTACGAGGAATTCACCGTGATCGACACGGTGATCATGGGCCACGGGCAGCTGTGGAAAGTCAAAGCCGAGCGTGACCGTATCTACTCGCTGCCGGAAATGACCGAAGAAGACGGCATGGCCGTCGCCGAGCTGGAAACCGAATTCGCCGAAATGGACGGCTACACCGCCGAGTCCCGTGCCGGTGAACTGCTGCTGGGCCTGGGTATTCCACTGGACCAGCACTTCGGCCCGATGAGCGAAGTGGCACCAGGCTGGAAGCTGCGTGTCCTGCTGGCCCAGGCGCTGTTCTCGGACCCGGACGTGCTGCTGCTCGACGAACCGACCAACCACCTGGACATCAACACCATCCGCTGGCTGGAAACGATCCTCACGGCGCGTAACAGCACCATGATCATCATTTCCCACGACCGGCACTTCCTCAACAGCGTCTGCACCCACATGGCTGACCTGGATTACGGTGAGCTGCGCCTGTTCCCGGGCAACTATGACGAGTACATGACCGCAGCCACCCAGTCGCGTGAGCAACTGCTGTCGGACAACGCCAAGAAGAAAGCCCAGATCGCCGAGCTGCAGACCTTTGTCAGCCGCTTCTCGGCCAACGCCTCCAAAGCCAAGCAGGCCACTTCACGTGCCAAGCAGATCGACAAGATCCAGCTGGCCGAGGTCAAGCCGTCCAGCCGCGTCAGCCCGTTCATTCGCTTCGAACAGACGAAAAAACTGCACCGCCAGGCCGTGGTCGTCGAGAAAATGGCCAAAGCCTTCGACGACAAGGTGCTGTTCAAGAACTTCGACATCACCGTCGAAGCGGGCGAGCGCGTTGCGATCATCGGCCCCAACGGTATCGGCAAGACCACCCTGCTGCGCACCCTGGTCGGCGAGATGACCCCGGATGCCGGCTCGGTAAAGTGGACCGACAGCGCCGAAGTGGGCTACTACGCCCAGGACCACGCCCACGACTTCGAAGACGACATGAGCCTGTTCGACTGGATGGGCCAGTGGACCTCTGGCGAGCAAGTGATCCGCGGCACCCTGGGGCGCATGCTGTTCTCCAACGACGAGATCCTCAAGTCGGTGAAGGTGATTTCCGGTGGTGAGCAAGGTCGCATGCTGTTCGGCAAGCTGATCCTGCAGAAGCCGAACGTGCTGGTGATGGACGAGCCGACCAACCACCTGGACATGGAATCGATCGAAGCGCTGAACCTGGCGCTGGAAAACTACCCGGGTACCCTGCTGTTCGTCAGCCACGACCGCGAGTTCGTGTCGTCGCTGGCCACGCGCATCATCGAGCTGTCGGCCGATGGTGTGGTGGACTTCAGCGGTACCTACGATGACTACCTGCGTAGCCAGGGTGTGCTGGTCTGATTGAAGGCCAAGGTTTGGCCACCTTGTGTGGCCAGGCTTCTTCGCGGGCTCGCCCGCGAAGCCCCCCCTCCCACCGACTGCCACGACCCGACGAATAATTCGTTAGCCTGCTTTCTTTTCCTTCGCGCAACGGCCATGATGGGTCCACGCCCAACCGCCCGCCCGCGAAAGAGCCCATGACCGCGCAACAACCTGCCCCCGCCAGCAACACGCTGCACATCACCCTGCAGATCCTGTCGATCGTTTTCTATACCTTCATTGCCTTCCTCTGCATCGGCCTGCCGATTGCGGTACTGCCCGGCTATGTGCACGACCAACTCGGCTTTGGCGCAGTAATCGCCGGTGCAACGATTGGCCTGCAGTACCTGGCCACGCTGCTGAGCCGCCCGTTTGCAGGGAGGGTGGCGGACACCTTGGGAGGGAAACAGGCCATCCGCTTTGGCCTGCTTGGGATTGCCGGTTGTGGGGTGTTGACGTTGCTGTCAGCCTGGACCCTCACCTTACCGCTGCTGAGCCTGGCACTGCTGCTCGGTGGACGTTTGCTGCTGGGCGTCGCCCAAGGGCTGATCGGCGTGGCCACCTTGAGCTGGGGCATCAGCCAGGTCGGCCCCGAGCACACTGCCAGGGTGATCTCGTGGAACGGTATCGCCTCCTATGGCGCGATCGCCATCGGAGCGCCAATGGGCGTCCTGGCCGTGGACGGGCTGGACTTCAGTGTGCTGGGGCCGGCTTTGCTGGTGCTGGCGACCGTTGCCCTGCTGGTGCTTCGCAAGCGCCCCGACGTGGTCGTGGTACGCGGCGAGCGCCTGCCCTTCTGGTCGGCGTTCGGCCGGGTTGCCCCGTGCGGCCTGGGTTTGACCCTGGCCTCGATCGGTTACGGCACCCTGACCACCTTCGTCACCTTGTATTACCTCGAGCGCGGCTGGGCCGGCGCGGCCTGGTGCCTGAGTGCATTTGGCGTGTGCTTCATCATCTCGCGGCTGCTGTTCGTCAACGCGGTCAACCGCTTTGGCGGCTACAACGTGGCGGTCGCCTGCATGGCCACCGAAGTGCTCGGCCTGAGCCTTCTGTGGCTGGCGCCCTCGCCGCCCTGGGCGCTGGTTGGCGCCGGGCTGACCGGTTTCGGGCTGTCGCTGGTGTACCCGGCATTGGGCGTGGAGGCGATCAGGCAAGTCCCCAGCAGCAGCCGCGGCGCAGGGCTGGGCGCCTATGCAGTGTTCTTCGACATGGCCTTGGCCATTGCCGGCCCGGTGATGGGGGCCGTCGCTGTACACCTGGGGTATGCCTCGATCTTCTGCGTGGCTGCCCTGCTCGCCTTGGTCGGGGTCGGCCTAACGTTGCTGCTGGCGCGGCGCGCTCGTCACAGCTGAACATTGAGCCGGTTCTGCACCCTGTGCATTTGCGCATTGTGTCGAACCCGTGGCATAGATGCAGGTCCACGTGTTTACGTGACCGTTTTCGCGCCATTGAAGGAGATTCATGCATGAGCAAGCCTGCCTACGTGCCACCCAAAGTCTGGCGCAACGACGCAGCCTCCGGCGGCCAGTTCGCCAGCATCAACCGCCCGGTAGCCGGCCCGACTCACGACAAGGACCTGCCGCTGGGCGAGCACCCGCTGCAGCTGTATTCCCTGGCCACGCCCAATGGCGTCAAGGTCACCATTGCCCTTGAAGAGCTGCTTGCCCTGGGCCACGCCGGTGCCGAATACGATGCCTGGCTGATCCGCATCGGCGAGGGTGATCAGTTTTCCAGTGGCTTCGTCCAGGTCAACCCCAACTCGAAGATTCCTGCCCTGCTCGACCGTAGCGTGGAGCCGCCGGTGCGGGTGTTCGAATCAGGTTCGATCCTGCTGTACCTGGCAGAAAAGTTCGGTGCTTTGCTGCCAGAATCGCCGGCTGCGCGCACCGAAAGCCTGAACTGGTTGTTCTGGCAGATGGGTGCGGCGCCTTACCTGGGCGGTGGCTTTGGCCACTTCTACGTGTATGCACCGGAAAAGTTCGAGTACGCCATCAACCGCTTCACCATGGAGGCCAAACGTCAGCTGGACGTACTTGATCGTCGCTTGGCCGAAAGCCGTTATCTGGGCGGCGAGGAATACAGTATTGCCGATATTGCCGTGTGGCCTTGGTATGGCCAGCTGGTACGCGGCAACCTGTATGACGCCGCGCAGTTCCTGGCGGTTGACGAGTACCCGAACGTACAGCGCTGGGCCGAGGAAATTGCCCTGCGCCCTGCGGTGCAGCGCGGTACACGGGTGAACCGTACCTGGGGAGATGAAGACAGCCAGGTGCCGGAGCGCCATAGCGCCGCAGACCTGGCAGGTTGACGCAGACCATGTGGGAGCGGCCCTTTGGCAACAAAAGGCCGCCCCAACAAAGGGCCGCGTAATGCCTGTAAATGCCCCCCGACAATGCCCCCCTGCATAAAACCATTTGCCCCCGCGCAAACCTGCGTCCGCCAAGCCCTTCTTGTACACTCCTCGCATTAGCCCCCACTTGCACATTTTTTGGTGAACGCATGATCGAGGTAACCGAGGTTTCCATTGCCGAGCTGCGCGACGCGCTCGAGTCGGGCCGCACGACGGCGGTCGAGCTGGTCAAGGCCTACCTGGCACGTATCGACGCCTACGATGGCGCCGACACCGCCACTGCCCTTAACGCCGTAGTGGTACGCAACCCGGAGGCGCTGAAAGAAGCCGAGGCCTCCGACGCCCGCCGTGCCAAGGGCCAGGTGCTTAGCCCGCTGGACGGCATCCCCTACACCGCCAAGGACAGCTACCTGGTCAAAGGTTTGACGGCCGCCTCCGGCAGCCCTGCCTTCAAGGACCTGGTCGCCCAGCGCGACGCCTTCACCATCGAGCGCCTGCGCGCCGCCGGAGCCGTGTGCCTGGGCAAGACCAACATGCCGCCCATGGCTAACGGTGGCATGCAGCGCGGCGTCTATGGCCGCGCCGAAAGCCCGTACAACGCCAACTACCTGACCGCGCCCTTCGCCTCGGGCTCGTCCAACGGTGCCGGTACCGCTACCGCCGCCAGCTTCAGTGCCTTCGGCCTGGCCGAAGAAACCTGGTCCAGCGGCCGTGGCCCGGCATCCAACAACGGCCTGTGCGCCTACACCCCGTCGCGCGGGGTGATTTCGGTGCGTGGCAACTGGCCGCTGACGCCGACCATGGACGTGGTGGTGCCCTATGCCCGCACCATGGCCGACCTGCTGGAAATCCTCGACGTGGTGGTAGCCGATGACGCCGACAAGCGCGGCGACCTGTGGCGCCTGCAACCATGGGTGCCGATCCCGGCTGCTTCGACCATACGTCCGGCTTCGTACCTTGAACTGGCAGTGGATGCCAGCGCGCTCAAGGGCAAGCGCTTTGGCGTACCACGCATGTATATAAATGCCGACCCCGAGGCGGGCACCGCCGAGAAGCCAGGCATCGGCGGGCCGACCGGCCAACGCATCAACACTCGCGCCACGGTGATCGACCTGTGGCAACAAGCACGCCAGGCCCTGGAAGCGGCGGGTGCAGAAGTACTGGAAGTGGACTTCCCGCTGGTGTCCAACTGCGAAGGCGACCGCCCAGGCGCGTCGACCGTGTACAACCGCGGCATCGTCAGCAAAGCGTTCCTGCATGACGAACTGTGGGAACTGTCGGGCTGGGCCTTTGACGATTTCCTGCGCGCCAACGATGACCCCAAGCTTAACCGCCTGGCCGATGTCGACGGGCTGAAGATCTTCCCCCACGACCCGGGCACCTTGCCCAACCGTGAAGACGACCTGGCTGCCGGCATGGACGAGTACGTCAACATGGCCAAACGTGGCCTGAAGACCTGGGACCAGATCGAGACCTTGCCCGACGGCCTGCGCGGCCTGGAGCAGACCCGCAAGCTGGACCTGGAAGACTGGATGGACAAGCTGGGCCTGGACGCGGTGCTGTTCCCCACCGTAGCCGACGTTGGCCCGGCCGATGCCGATATCAACCCGGTATCGGCAGACATCGCCTGGAGCAACGGTATCTGGGTAGCCAACGGCAACCTGGCAATCCGTCACCTGGGCGTGCCGACCGTCACCGTGCCGATGGGCGTGATGGCCGATATCGGTATGCCGGTAGGGCTGACCTTTGCCGGGAAGGCCTATAGCGACAACGCGCTGCTGAGTTTTGCTACCGCCTTCGAGGCGACCGGCTCGCGCCGGATGATTCCGCCGCGCACACCGGCGCTCGGCTGAGTCTTACAGGCCCCGTACAAGCAGATCGCGATTTTCAACCAAATGTGTAAAAATACACAAACAGTTGAATTTGCGATCTGCCATGCCTATCACCCCCAGCGAAGAACGCCAACTCACCCTCACCGTGCTCAAGGCCGCCATCCAGGCCTTGGGCAGCGTTGCCGCGCGCAACATGGAAATTCTCCTGCACGACCTTGAGCACCCCGAACACTCGGTAGTGGCGATCGTCAATGGTCATCTTTCCGGCCGCAGCGTGGGCAGCCCGATCCTCGCCGCACCGGAGCAGGACCAGGGTTTCAAGGCACTGATGCAGGCCTCGGCCGACCAGCACGGCTGTGAGCCGGTGGTGCTGCCCGATTACCCCACTACGCTCAAGGGCCGCACGCTACGAAGTGCCACGGCAATCTTCCGTGACAGCAGCGGCCACCCGTTCGCCAGCCTGTGCGTCAACACCGACGTCACCGGCCTCGATGCTGCCATGAGCTTTCTCCAGCAGTTGCAGCCGCTGGGGGCCATACCTGCGGTCAACGAACCTGCCGACATGGAGCTGCTGATGAGCGAGATCATCCAGGCCGCCCTGCAGCGCAGCGGCCAGGGGCGGATGAACAAACAGGCCAAGGTCGAGGCCGTGCGCGTCATGCAGGAACGCGGCCTGTTCATCGTCAAGGGCGGCGTCGAGAAGGCTGCCAGCGCCCTCGGCGTGACGCGCTACACCATTTACAACTACCTCGAGCAACTACGCGGAGCCAGCCAATGACCTTGCACATTCATACCCCCCTGATCGAATCGCGCCCGCTGTCGTTGGCGGCCGGTCGAAATATCTGGCTCAAGCTCGATGCCCTGCAACCCTGCGGTTCGTTCAAACTGCGCGGTGTCGGCCACGCCTGCGAGGTACACCAGGCGCGCGGCGCCCGGCACTTTGTGTCTTCATCAGGTGGCAATGCCGGTTTGGCAGTCGCCTACGCCGGACGCAAGCTGGGGGTGCCGGTGACCGTGGTGGTACCCGAAACCACCACCGAACGGGCCAAGGAACTGCTGCACCTGGAAAACGCCAAGGTGGTGGTGCACGGCAGTTCCTGGCAAGAGGCCAACGCCTTGGCACAGACACTGGTAGGCCCGAACGATGCCTTCATCCACCCGTTCGACGACCCACTGCTGTGGGCCGGGCATGCCAGCCTGGTGGATGAAGTGGCCGAGGCCGGCCTGAAGCCGGACGCGGTGGTGCTGTCAGTCGGTGGGGGCGGCTTGCTCAGTGGCGTGGTCGAGGGGCTGAAGCGCAATGGCTGGGGCGATGTGCCGGTGCTGGCAGTAGAAACCGAGGGCGCGGCGTCGCTGCATGCGGCCATGCAGGCCGGCCATTCGGTGGAGCTGGAGCGTATCGCCTCGGTGGCGACGTCGCTGGGGGCCAAGCGTGTGGCTGATCAGGCGCTGATGTGCGTGCAGCAGCATCCGGTGCACAGCCACCTGGTCAGCGATCGCGCAGCGCTGGAGGCCTGTGAGCGGTTCTTGCTGGACCACCGTGTGCTGGTCGAGCCCGCGTGCGGGGCGGCGTTGGCAGTGGCCTATGATGCCAAGGCACTGGGCGCGTTGCGCAATGTACTGGTGGTGGTCTGTGGCGGGGCTACCGCAACACTGGAGCAGATCAAGGCGTGGCTGCAGCAGGCAGATTGAAGCTGCCATCTGTCGGGGGTGATTACGATAGTCACATACACCTGATCTACTAGCCTCGCCGCAACCGAAAAGCCCTCGCAATCGCGTCAACCCTGACGAAATGCGTATCCCGCCCTTTCGGTCTGCGGCAAGTGAAGGCACAATGCGTGTCCTTTTTTTGGCCGGCCTGGCCGGGGGCCTTTAAATGATCAAGACGCCGTATTACCTCATCGATAAAACCAAGCTGCTCAGCAACATGGAGAAGATCGCCTACGTGCGCGAACACTCCGGTGCCAAGGCGCTGCTCGCCCTCAAGTGCTTCGCCACCTGGTCGGTGTTCGACCTGATGCAGCAGTACATGGACGGTACTACCTCGTCCTCCCTGTTCGAGCTCAAGCTCGGCCGCCAGAAGTTCGCCGGCGAAACCCATGCCTATAGCGTGGCCTGGGCCGACGACGAGGTCGAGGAGATGCTTGAGAACTGCGACAAGATCATCTTCAACTCGATCGGCCAGCTGCAGCGCTTTGCCGAACAGTCCGAAGGCAAGGTGCGTGGTCTGCGCGTCAACCCGCAGGTCAGCAGCTCCGACTACCTGCTGGCCGACCCGGCCCGCCCGTTCAGCCGCCTGGGCGAATGGGACCCGGCCAAGATCGAGCAGGTGATCGAACAGATCTCCGGCTTCATGTTCCACAACAACTGCGAGAACGGTGACTTCGGCCTGTTCGACAAGATGCTCACGCACATCGAAGAGCGTTTCGGCCACCTGCTGCACAAGGTCGAGTGGGTCAGCCTTGGTGGCGGCATTCACTTCACCGGTGAAGACTATGCAGTAGACGCCTTCTGCGCGCGCCTGAAGGCGTTCTCGGAAAAATACGGCGTGCAGGTTTATCTGGAACCTGGCGAAGCCGCCATCACCAACAGCGCCTCGCTGGAAGTGACCGTGCTCGACACCCTGTACAATGGCAAGCACCTGGCCGTGGTCGACAGCTCGATCGAAGCGCACCTGCTCGACCTGCTGATCTACCGCCTCAACGCCAAGATGGCCCCCAATGACGGCGAGCATACCTACATGGTCTGCGGCAAGTCATGCCTGGCCGGTGACATCTTCGGCGAGTATCAATTCGACCGTCCGCTGGCCATTGGCGATCGCCTGTCGTTCATCGACACGGCAGGTTACACCATGGTCAAGAAAAACTGGTTCAACGGGCTGAAGATGCCTTCCATCGTGGTCAAGCAGCTCGACGGCAGCGTCGAAGTCGTCCGCGAGTTCGGTTTCGAAGACTACGTTTCCAGCCTGTCGTAAGACCGGCTTTCAAGTAAGGAGCAAAAGGTAAATTGAAGAAGAACGTTCTTATCATTGGTGCAGGAGGTGTCGCCAAGGTGGTGGCCCACAAGTGCGCGCAGCATAACGACGAACTGGGTCGTATCGCTATCGCGTCACGGAACATCTCCAAATGCCAGGCCATCATCGACAGCGTCAAGGCCAAGGGTAGCCTCAAGGTGCCCGCCGACATCCAGGCCTTCTCGCTCAATGCCCTCGATGTCGAGGCAACCAAGGCGCTGATCCGCGAAACCGAATCGCAGATCGTGATCAACGTAGGTTCCGCCTTCCTCAACATGTCGGTGCTGCGTGCCTGCATCGATACGGGTGTCGCCTATCTGGACACCGCCATCCACGAAGAGCCGGGCAAGATCTGCGAGACCCCGCCGTGGTACGGCAACTACGAGTGGAAACACCTCGAAGAGTGCCAGGCAAAGAACATTACCGCCATTCTCGGCGTCGGTTTCGACCCGGGTGTGGTGAACAGCTACGCCAAGCTGGCGCAGCAGCAATATTTCGACAGCATTGAATCGATCGATATTCTCGACGTCAATGCCGGTTCGCATGGCAAGTACTTTGCCACCAACTTCGACCCGGAAATCAACTTCCGCGAGTTCACCGGGCAGGTGTGGAGCTGGCAGAACAGCCAGTGGACCAGCAACACCATGTTCGAGGTCAAGCGTACCGACGACCTGCCAGTGGTAGGTTCGCAAAACCTGTACCTGACCGGCCACGATGAAGTTCACTCGATTTCGAAGAACCTCAACGTGCCGAACGTGCGCTTCTGGATGAGCTTCGGTGAGCACTACATCAACGTGTTTACTGTTCTGAAAAATCTGGGCCTGCTCAGTGAGCAGCCGGTGAAAACCGCCGAAGGCCTGGAAGTGGTACCGCTGAAAGTGGTCAAGGCCGTACTGCCAGACCCGGCCTCGCTGGCCCCTGGCTACACCGGCAAGACCTGCATCGGTGACCTGGTCAAAGGCACCAAGGATGGCCAGCCGCGCGAAGTGTTCATCTACAACGTGGCTGACCACGAAGAAGCCTACGCCGAGACCGACAGCCAGGGCATTTCCTACACCGCCGGCGTACCGCCAGTGGCTGCCGCCCTGCTGGTCGCCCGTGGCGAGTGGGATGCCAAGCGCATGGTCAACGTCGAGGAGCTGCCAGCCGAGCCGTTCCTCAAGGCGCTGGACGTGATGGGCCTGCCGACCCGCGTCAAAGATGAAAGAGGCGATCGTCCTTGGGACGCTGAAGCCTAAGCAACAAACAGAAGGGGTGCCATGCAGCACCCCTTCTGCTTTCCAGGTCCAGGATCGCCACAGGCCTGAAAACAAGCACGTAACCTGTGGGAGCGGGCGAGCCCGCGAAGAGGCCAGTGCAGGATTATGCTCTACTTGCGAGCCTCCAGAATCAGGTTGAACGGCGTCTGCGTCGCCCGCCGGAACCTGCTGAACCCCGCCTCCTCGAAGACGGCCCGCAAGCGCGCCTCCCCGGCCTGCGCGCCCAACCCCAGTCCCACTTCCTGCGATAACGAATTGGGCGTGCAGATAAACGTCGACGCCGCATAGAACAAGCGCCCGACCGGTGTCAGGTTACCCTCCAGCGTGTCCTCGGCATAAGGCTCCACCAGCATGACCGTGCCATCCGCCTTCAAAGCACGGTAGGCATGCCGGGCTGCCCCGACCGGGTCACCCATGTCGTGCAGGCAATCGAAGAAGCACACCAGGTCATGGTCATGCCCCGGGTAGTCCTTGGCGCTGGCCTGCTGGAAGCTCACCCTCGCCTCCAAATCTGCTTCACGTGCACGCTCGTTGGCGGTTGCGATCGAAGGCTCATGATAGTCGTACCCCACGAAGGTCGACGCCGGAAACGCCTGCGCCATTACCAGTGTCGAGGCGCCATGACCGCAGCCCACGTCCGCCACCTTGGCGCCCGCCTGCAGCTTGGCCACCACACCCTCCAGCGCCGGCAGCCAATCCGCGACCAGAAAGGTGCGATACCCCGGCCGGAAAAACCGCTCGGTACCACTGAACATGCACGGGTGGTGATCGCCCCAGGCCAACCCGCCATCGCCGCGCATGGCGGCTACCAGCTTGTCCTTGTCATGGAACAGTGCAGCCACCACTGCCGCGCCGCCGGCCATATAGGCCGGGGAGTCCTCCAGCGCCAGGGCCATGGCCTGCTCTTCAGGCAACACGAAACGGCCCTTGTCATGGATCATGTAGCCCGATGCCGCCTGGGCATTCAACCATTCGCGCACCAGCCGCGGGTGGCAGCCAGTCTTTTCCGCCAGTTGCTCCGGGGTGACCGCCTGGCTGTCGGCCATGGCCCGGTACAGCCCCAGTTCATCGCCGAGAATGACATTGGCCAGCGTCGCCGCTGCGCCCATGTCGCCCACCAGCTTACCCATGAAATCGTGAAGCCTTGCCTCGTCCATGACGTGCCCTCCTCTGCAAGAAGGCCATCGCCCACGAGGGCTGTCTGCTCCGGGGAGGCGGTGGTCGGTTCAAGGGTTTCCGCTCGCGGTACAACACGCTAGCGCGAGCTGTCAGTAAGTTTAGATGCTCTGCCTGGGCGACGTGGAATAACGGCCATATGGCGCAAGAGCACATCCTTCAGGTCACAATTCCTAAACATCGATGTGACATTTTTTTTCAGCTTTCCTATCAAGGAGCTGTCAAATGAAGGTCACGGTTTTCGGAACCGGCTATGTCGGCCTGACCCAGGCGGTGTGCCTGGCCCAGGTGGGGCATTCGGTGCTGTGCATGGATGTCGATGCCGATCGGGTTGCCAGCCTGAATGAAGGCCATTGCCCGATCTTCGAGCCCGGCCTTGCGCCGCTCCTGGAGAAGAACCTCGCCTGCGGTCGACTGCGCTTCACCACCGATGCCGCAGCGGCTTCCAACTATGCCCGGTTGCAGTTCATTGCCGTCGGTACTCCGCCGCAAACCGACGGCAGCGCCGACCTGAAGCACGTTTTCGCCGTGGTCGACAGCATCCTCGAACATGCTGACGGACCCAAAGTAATCGTCAACAAGTCCACCGTGCCGGTGGGTACGGTACACCGCATCAAGGCACGCATCGCCCAGGCCGTAGCCGATACCAGCCGCTTCCAGGTGATCAGCAACCCAGAGTTTCTCAAGGAAGGCTCTGCGGTGGATGACTGCTTGCGCCCCCAGCGCATCATCATCGGCGGCGCAGAAGCGGCCGAAGTGGAATTGCTACGCGAGCTTTACCTGCCGTTCAACCGCAACCGCGAAAAGTTTATGGTCATGGACGCGCGCAGTGCCGAGCTGACCAAGTACGCGGCCAATTGCATGCTGGCCACCAAGATTTCCTTCATCAACGAAATCGCCAACCTGGCCGAGCACCTGGGGGCCGATATCGAAATGGTGCGCCGTGGCATCGGCTCGGACCCGCGTATCGGTTACGACTTCATCTACGCTGGCTGCGGTTTTGGCGGCTCGTGCTTCCCCAAAGACTTGCAAGCCCTACGCCACAGTGCCGAGGCAGAAGGCTGCGAAACGCAGTTGCTGCGCGCAGTAGAGTCGGTCAACGAGCAGCAGAAGGGCCGGCTGTTCAGCAAGATCAAGCGCCACTACCCTGGCGGCCTGCGGGGCAAGGTGTTTGCCCTGTGGGGGTTGTCGTTCAAGCCCAATACCAATGATATCCGCGAAGCCTCCAGCCGGGTCCTGCTGGAAGCGTTGTGGGCCGCGGGTGCGCGGGTCCAGGCCCACGACCCTCAGGCCATGGAAGAAATCCGGCGCCTCTACGGCCCGCGTGCCGACCTGCAACTGGTGCCCTGCAAGGACGATGCATTGCAGGGCGCCGATGCCCTGGTGATCGTCACCGAATGGCAGGACTACCGTGTGCTCAACCTGGACGAAGTGCCGCAACAGCTGGCCGACCGTGTGGTGTTCGATGGCCGAAACCTGTACGAACCCGAGCACATGGCCTCGGCAGGCCTGACCTACTACGGCATCGGACGTGGCAACAATGCGCCACCTTGACTGCAGTGAATACCGGCTGGCCACTCCCCAGGCAGTCAGCCGGCTTCATCGACGCAGGGTCGTGTATGACTGGCGCAAACCACTTGCAATCCATCAAATCTCAAAATACTGTATGAATATTCAGTATAGCGAGACAGCGCCATGCAACTCATCGCCAAACTCGGCATCCTGGCCGACGCCGCCAAGTACGACGCGTCCTGCGCCAGCAGCGGCGCGCCGAAGCGTAACTCGCGCGGCGGTGACGGCCTGGGCGCTACCAACGGCATGGGTATCTGTCATAGCTACACGCCCGACGGCCGCTGCGTATCACTGCTCAAGGTACTACTGACCAACTTCTGCCTGTATGACTGCCAGTACTGCGTCAACCGCCGCTCCAGCAACGTGCCACGCGCGCGCTTCAGCCCCGAGGAAGTGGTACGCCTGACCCTGGACTTCTACCGGCGCAACTGCATCAGCGGCCTGTTCCTCAGCTCCGGCATCATCCGCTCGGCGGACTACACCATGGAGCAGCTGATCCGTGTGGCCCGGCTGTTGCGCGAAGAGCACAGCTTCCGCGGCTACATCCACCTCAAGGCCATCCCCGATGCCGACCCGCTGCTGATCGAAGAGGCCGGGCGCCTGGCCGACCGCCTCAGCGTCAACATCGAACTGCCCACCGACGCCAGCCTCAAGCGCCTGGCGCCGGAAAAGCAAGGGCGCACCATTCGCCAGGCCATGGGCGTGATTCATCAGGGCCAACAGGCTGTGGCCAACGAGCCCAGGGCGCCGCGCTTTACCCCGGCCGGGCAAAGCACCCAGGTCATCGTCGGCGCCGACAGCACCGACGACAGCACCTTGCTGCGCAATGCCGAATCGCTGTACCAAGGCTACGGCCTCAAGCGCGTGTACTATTCCGCCTTCAGCCCGATCCCTGACAGCCCCGGCAGCGTGCCCCTCGCCGCACCGCCGCTGCTGCGCGAACACCGCCTGTATCAAGCCGACTTCCTGCTGCGTGGCTATGGCTACAAGGCTGGCGAGCTGCTGGGCCACAGCGGTAACCTGGCACTGGACATCGACCCCAAACTGGCCTGGGCACTGGCCAACCGCGAAGTGTTCCCACTGGACGTGAACCGCGCCGAACCGGCGCTACTGGCGCGTATCCCCGGCATCGGCCTGCGCAGCGTACAGCGCCTGGTCGCCCTGCGCCGGGAGCGGCGCATCCGATATGACGACCTGATCCAGCTGCGCTGCGTGCTGGACAAGGCACGGCCATTCATCGTGACCAGCGACTACCGCCCGGCCCAGGCCGAATTGCGCAGCGGCTTGCTGCGAGCGCGCTTGAGTGAGCCGCCAGCGCCCGTGCAGATGGGGTTATGGGGGTGATCGCGCTCGACTGCGAGGACCTGTTCGCCACCTGGCGCGATCAGGCCCGGGGCTTGTTGGGGCATGGCATCGACCCATCGGAAGTCACTTGGTCGCAAGGCCCGATGGCGGACCTGCTGGCCGTGCCGGCAGCGCCGCCTGAAGGGCCTGGCCCTTTCCGGGCCAAAGTCCCGACCGCACTGCTGAGCCAGTTGGAGCAGGCCTCTCGCTACCGTGGCGAACAGCGCTGGAACCTGCTGTATGAAGTGCTGTGGCGCGTCGCCCATGGCGACCGCACGGCAATGCTGGCGGGTGACCGGCTGGGCAGTGAGCTGCAACGGCGCATCAAGCAGGTAACCCGCGAGGCGCATCACTTGCACGCGTTTGTACGCTTCGTGCCGCTGCCTGAGGAACTGGCTGAGCACTTGCAGCTCGATCTGGTGGCCTATCACGAGCCGGCACACGACATTCTGCACAGTGCCAGCGCGCACTTCGCCGACCGCCTGGGGCGTTTGCGCTGGTTGATTGCCACGCCACAGGATGGCATTCGCTTCGACGGCCAGGCGTTCGACTACCAGCGCCAGTGCCCCGAGCCCTGGCGCCAGTGGGCCCGCAATGCCGAAGACCCGGGCGCCGAACTCTGGCGCACCTACTACCGCCATACCTTCAACCCCGCCCGCCTGAACCCGGAAGCCTTGCGCCTGCACATGCCAGGACGGTTCTGGCGGCATTTGCCGGAAGGCATGCTGATACCGCAGCTCGAAGGCCTGGCGCGCCAAGGCAAACAGCGGGACGGCCAGGCCCTTGAGGTGGCCTCCCAATCCGGCAAGACAATCAGCAAGCCTGCACGCTCGGTGTAGCCGCGGAGCCCGTTGCGGCCCCGTCGAGACACAAGGCCGCTGCTACGCCGAAGCCATCATGCTCAACTGAAGAGCCTGGCCAGGCAGGCCAGCTTCTTCTTGTACGAACGCCGCGCCTCCAGTGCCTGCTCCAGGCTCACCGGCAGGAATCGCGCCTGTTGGTTGGGCTGCATCTGCCCGATCAGGTCGAGGTCGGCACTGATCACCGTGCCGATCATGGCGTAACCGCCCCCCGACACCGCATCGCGATGCAGGATGATCGGTTCCAACCCTGCCGGCACCTGGATCGATCCGATCGGGTAGCAGCTGTCGACGATATTCGACGGATCCGACCCGGCACCGAACGGCTGCTCGCGCGCCTGGAAACTCAAGGCGTTGCCGCCTTTGTAGCGATAGCCGATACGGTCCGCTTCGGAGCCAACCGTCCAGGCGTCGGTGAAGAAACGTTGCGCTGCCGCTTCGGTCAGGCGGTGGAAGTACAGCCCAGGCATCACCCGCAACACCACCTCGCCGCCCAGGGCCTGACGCAGGGCCATCGGCAAGCTTGCACCGGCGCGGGTCTTGCCGCTGGGCACGCCGACCGGCAACAGGTCACCGGCCATCAACTTGCGGCCCTGAAAGCCACCCAAGGCCCCCAGCGCATAGGTTGAACGGCTACCCAGCACCTCCGGCACATCGATACCGCCAGCCACTGCCAGGTAAGCCCGGGCGCCTGCAGTGGGGAAGCCAAAACGCAGCACTTGCCCGGCGCGCACGGCAAACGCCGTGTCCGGGCGCTGCTCGCGTCCATCCAGCAGCACTGGCATCTGTGCCCCGCACACCGCCACCAGCGTATCCTGCTGGAACTCCAGTTCCGGCCCCACCAGCGCACACTCCAACCCTGCGGCGCCCGCCGGGTTGCCCACCAGGTGGTTGGCGGCGCTCAGGGCATACTGGTCGAGTGCGCCGGATGGCGGAATGCCCAGGTGGTAGTAACCTTCGCGGCCAAGGTCCTGCACGGAAGTCGCCAGGCCCGGTTTGAGTACCTTGATCATGCCAGCACCTCCTGCAGCGATTTCGGGTAGCCGACCGGATCGGCGAGAAAGGCGTCCAGAGAAAACGCCACGGGACGAATGCGCAGGTCAAAACAGCCCTCCTCCACATCCGCCACCGCCTGGTCATAGGCACGGCGGTCGATGGGTTTGAACTGAACGATGTCACCCGGGCGGAAGAACACCATGTGCTCTTTCAGGTAATTCAAGGTCTGCTGCGGGTCGTAGATCGGTGCCGGGGTGACGCCAAACATCTGGTAGCCCCCAGCCCCGCGCACCGAGTAGATGCAGCCGAAGCAGCCGCCATGGCCCAGGGTGTGCTTGGGCGTGTCGGTACGGGGGCGCAGGTACTTGGGCACCTGCAGCTGCCGCTGGCGCTCGACCATCTGGAACATGAACGGCAGGCCGGCGACGAAGCCGACCATCGACACGAACCATGGCGCACCGCTGTGCGCGGCAATGAATGCGTCGACATCGGCCAGGCCGTTGATGCGCGCGGCGTACTCCAGATCAGTACTGGTCGGGTCCTGGTGGCGATCCCTAAAGCGCATCAGGGTTTCATGGGTCCAGGGGTCGTTGTACAGCACCGGAATCTCGATGATACGCGTCTGCAGCGAGCGCTCGGCCACCGCCTGCGCTTCGGCGCCGCGCACGGCCTCAAGCAGTGCCTCGGGGGCGATACGGTCCGGGTCGAAGCGGATCTGGAACGACGCGTTGGCCAGGCACACATCAAGCACGCCATCCAGGGCCAGCCGCTCCACCGCCCGGGTGACGGCCATACCCTTGAAAAAGGCCTCCAGCGACATGCTCTCGCTGACTTCGGCAAACAGGTGCTCGTCGGCGCCGAAGCTGTAACGGATCGGGGTTGTAGCAAGCGGTTCGGCCATGACAGTTCCTTTTCTTGGAATCTTTATAGAAAGGCAGGCGAAAATAAAATGCTCGGGCTCCGGCTTGTCTGTTTGCCGGATGCCTGACTGATTCAGCGCAGCGCACGCACCACGATGCCAGCCGTATCCAGGGCCCTGCGCGTGGCCTCGACCAGATCCAGCGCGCCCGGGGTGTCACTGTGCAGGCAAATGGAATCGAATTCGATGGCCAGGTCCTGGCCTTCGACCGTACGCACCACGCCTTGGCGGCAAGCGCGCAGCACCCGCTCGGCGACGGCTTGGGGCTCGTAGCCACGCACATTGCGGGTAAACACGATCGACCCGCTCAGGTCGTACTCGCGGTCGGCGTAGAACTCGCGAACTACCGGCTGGCCCAGTGCCTGGGCGATGCGACAGATCACCGAACCCGGCATGCAGAACAGCAGCAGTTCCGGCTCGATCACCCGCAGGTTTTCCACCAGCAAGCGCGCGGCTTCTTCGTCACGCGCCAGGTGCATGTACAACGCCCCGTGCGGTTTGATGTGCCGCAGACGCACGCCCTGGGCACGGGCGATTTCACGCAGCGCGCCCAATTGATAGAGCATGTCGTCCACCAGTTCCTGCGCCGAGGCATTGATATGCCGGCGGCCAAAGCCAACCAGGTCACGGAATCCCGGGTGTGCCCCCACAGCAACGCCCAGTGCCTTGGCGCGCTCGACGGTGCGGCGCATGGTGCCGGGGTCGCCGGCATGGAAACCAGTGGCGATGTTGGCGCTGCTGATGTAACCCATCAGCTCATTGTCGACGCCATCGCCAATGGTCCACGGGCCAAAGCCCTCGCCCATGTCCGAGTTGAAGTCTACTGCTTGCATGACGGCATCTCCTGGCACTTGTGACTGCATGCAAGCCACGTTAGATTCTCTACACCCCCTTGGGAAGATCTATAAACAGATGGGGTACCTTCTGAAAATCAGATACCCCGGGAGCCTACCGTGTCACTGACCCTGCGCCAGGTCCGCTACTTCGTTGCCACCGCTGAAATCGGCCAGATATCCCAAGCGGCGATCCACCTGAACATCTCCCAGTCGGCAGTGACCACGGCCATCAAGGAGCTGGAAGCGATGCTCGGTGTGCTGTTGTTCCAGCGCTCGGCCCAGGGCATGAGCCTGACCGAAGCCGGCCGGCACTTTTTGAACCGTGCCTACGTCATCCTGCGCAGTGTCGACGATGCGTTGAACAGCCCGCTTCCGGACGTGCGCGCCAGTGGCCTGTTGCGCCTGGCTGCGAGTTACACGGTGATCGGCTACTTCCTGCCGCACCACCTGCAACGCCTGGAGCACTGGCATCCGGGCGTGACCCTGGAGCTCTACGAGCAGGAACGCAGCGCCATCGAGCAAGGCCTGCTGGAAGGGCGTTTCGACATGGCGGTGGTGCTCACCGCCAACCTCACCCACCCCGACATCGTTTCGGAAACCCTGTTCAACTCCGAGCGCCGGCTGTGGCTGCCCGGGCATCACCCACTGTGCGAGCGCTCGGCCGTGAGCCTGGCCGATGTGGCCTGTGAGCCGTTCATTCTGTTGACCGTCGACGAGGCCGAGCACAGTGCCATGCGCTACTGGGAACAGGCCGGGCAACGGCCAAGCGTAAGGGTACGGACCAGCTCGGTGGAGGCCGTGCGCAGCATGGTCGCCAATGGCAGCGGTGTGGCGATCCTGTCGGACCTGGTGCACCGGCCCTGGTCGCTGGAGGGCAAGCGTATCGAGACAGTGACCATCAGCGACCCGGTCACACCGATGAGCGTGGGGTTGGCCTGGCACCGGGAACGGGCATTCAGCCCGGCGATGCACGCGGTGCGCAATTACTTCCATGATGCGTTTCTCGCACCGCAGCAGTTGTCGGCCCGGCGCTGATCCTGCCTTTGCAGGCCCGGCCTCTTCGCGGGCGCGCCCGCTCCCACAGGTGCAGCGCAAATCTTCAGCGGTATGGCAGCCTGTGGGAGCGGGCGAGCCCGCGAAGAAACCAACACCCATCTCGAGCCGAACGTTCAGGCCGCAATGCCGTCATAATCTGAGCCGGTGCCGACACGCAAAGAGGACGCGAAATGACCCAGCCCGACCCGTCATACGTCAAATGGCTCGAAGACCGCGCCATGCTCAAGGCCTCCCAGGCGCGTGCCAGCCTGTACTCAGGCCAGTCGCGACTGTGGCAACACCCCTATGCCGAGGCCCAGCCCCGCCGCGCCACCGAAATCGCCTCGGTGTGGCTGACCGTCTACCCCGACGCCATCATCGCGCCCGAGGGTTGCTCGGTGCTCGGTGCCCTGGCCCACGAAGCGTTGTGGAAGCGCCTGTCGGAGATCGGCGTACAGGGCCTGCACACCGGCCCGATCAAACTGTCCGGTGGCATCCGCGGCCGCGAACTCACCCCCAGCGTGGACGGCAACTTCGACCGCATCAGCTTCGACATCGACCCGCTGTACGGCAGCGAGCAGGAACTGATCCAGATGAGCCGCATGGCCGCTGCGCACAATGCCGTGACCATCGACGACCTGATCCCCTCGCACACCGGCAAGGGCGCCGACTTCCGCCTGGCCGAGCTCGCCCATGGCCCCTACCCGGGGCTGTACCACATGGTCGAGATCCGTGAAGAAGACTGGACGCTGCTGCCCGAGGTGCCCGCCGGGCGCGATGCGGTCAATCTCCTGCCAGCGCAGTGTGACGAGCTGAAGGCGCGCCATTACATCGTTGGCCAGTTGCAACGGGTAATCTTCTTCGAGCCGGGCGTGAAGGAAACCGACTGGAGCGCCACGCCGCCGATCACAGGCGTCGACGGCAAGACCCGGCGCTGGGTGTACCTGCACTACTTCAAGGAGGGCCAGCCGTCGCTGAACTGGTTGGACCCTACCTTCGCCGCCCAACAAATGATCATTGGTGATGCGTTGCACGCTCTGGACTGCCTCGGTGCCCGCGGCCTGCGCCTGGACGCCAACGGCTTTCTCGGCGTGGAAACCCGCGCCAGCGGTACCGCCTGGTCGGAAAGCCACCCGCTGTCGATCGTCGGCAACCAGCTGATCGGTGGCATGATCCGCAAGGCCGGCGGTTTCAGCTTCCAGGAGCTGAACCTGACCCTCGATGACATTGCGCAGATGTCCAGGGGCGGCGCCGACCTGTCCTACGATTTCATTACCCGGCCGGCCTACCAGCATGCGCTGCTGACCGGCGACACCGAGTTCCTGCGCCTGATGCTCAAGGAGATGCACGCCTTCGGCATCGACCCGGCCTCGCTGATCCATGCCCTGCAAAACCATGACGAGCTGACCGTGGAGCTGGTGCACTTCTGGACACTGCACGCGCATGACATGTACCTGTACAAAGGCCAGACCCTGCCTGGCAGCATCCTGCGCGAACATATCCGCGAAGAGATCTACGAACGGCTGTCGGGAGAACATGCCCCGTATAACCTGCGCTTCGTGACCAACGGCATTGCCTGCACCACCGCCAGCCTGATCGCTGCTGCCCTGGGTATTCGCGACCTCGAACAGATTGGCGAGGCGGATATCGAGCTGATCAAGAAGGTGCACCTGCTGCTGGTCATGTACAACGCCATGCAGCCGGGGGTGGTCGCCTTGTCCGGTTGGGACCTGGTCGGCGCCCTGCCCTTGCCCGCCGAGGCGGTTGCCGAACGCATGCTCGATGGCGATACCCGCTGGATTCACCGGGGCGGCTATGACCTCGCCGGGCTCGACCCACAGGCAGAGGTTTCAGTGCGTGGCATGCCGCGTGCCCGGGCGCTGTACGGCAGCCTCGACAGGCAGTTGGACGAGGGTGATTCATTTGCCTGCAAGGTGAAGAAACTGCTGGCTGTGCGCCAGGCCTACGGCATCGCCACCAGCCGTCAGGTGCTGGTACCTGAGGTGAGCAGCCCGGGGCTGCTGGTGATGGTGCACGAGCTGCCAGCCGGGCGGGGTATCCAGATCAGTGCGCTGAACTTCGGCCAGGACACGATTGCCGAGGAACTGCTGTTGACCGGGTTCACACCCGGGCCGGTGGTCGACATGATCAACGAGACGGTCGAAGGCGATTTGACCGAGGACGGGCGCTTGATGGTGAACCTGGACCCGTACGAGGCGCTGTGCCTGCGGATCGTCAACAGCAGCGGGCATGTTTGAATCTGCAGTGGCCCTGCCGTCGGCAAACCGGTTTCGCCCACAAGCACGCCGCCTGCCCAACGCTGGCGCCAGACCCGCAAGCCGGCTTGCCAACCAAGAAGCCGGTCTTGCATTTACTGCGCTACGGGCATAGCGTTCGGAAGTTTTCTTTTCCGTGCCCAGGAGCAACACCATGTACACCGGCATCGTCCAGGCCGTCCGCCCTCTGCTTGATGTGACCACCTACCCGGGCCACAACCAGTTCACCATCGACCTCACCCCGGAACTGCTCGACGAGCTGAAGATTGGTGCCAGCGTCAGTGTCGAAGGTACCTGCCTGTCCGTGACCGAAATCGACGGCAGCCAGGTCAGGTTCGACGCCATGACCGCGACCCTCGAGCGCACCAATCTGCGCAACTTCAAGCCCGGCCAGCGCGTGAACATCGAACGCTCAGCGAAGATGAACGCCGAAGTCGGCGGCCACCTGATGGCCGGCCACATCGCCACCACCGCCGAAATCGTCGAGCTGTCGATCAAGGAAACCGGCGCCTTCATCAAGTTCCGCATGCCGCCGCAATGGGGCAAGTACGTGTTCCCGCGCGGTTTCATCGGGGTCAATGGCTGCAGCCTGACGGTCGCTGACGTGGAGGACAACGTGATCACCATCAACCTGATCCCGGAAACCCTGCGGCAGACCACCTTCGCCAGTTACCACACAGGTGAACTGCTCAACATCGAGGTCGACCACCAGACCATGGTGCTGGTCGATGTGGTAGAGCGCACCATCAAAGGTACCCTGGCCCGCGAAAACCTGCTGCCCTGAGGCCTGCACATGCTCCCTAACGCCCTCCCCGCGCGCACAGCCAGGCGTTTGCGCCTGCAGGTAATGCGTGGTCGCGTCGGCCTCGGCCTGGTCGCTGCCCTGTCGGTGCTGGCCGGCATGACCGATGCCATCGGCCTGCTGGCACTGGGCGATTTCGTGTCGTTCATGAGTGGCAACACCACACGCCTGGCGGTGGCCATCAGTGAAGCAGACCTGGCCCTTGTGCTACGCCTCAGTGGCGCGGTACTGGGCTTTGTCGCGGGCAATGCGCTGGGTGTGCTCCTGGCTCGCGGATTGCGTCGTCGAGCCTGGCCGGTGCTGTTGGTGGTTGCCGCACTGCTGGCTTTCGCGGCAGCGTGGCCGTTGCCTGCCACCTTCCCTGCGCTGTTGGCCACCACGCTGGCCATGGGCATGATCAATGCGGTAGTCGAGCAGGTGAATGGCCTGCCCATCGGCCTGACTTATGTGACTGGCGCTCTGTCGCGTTTCGGCCGCGGCCTGGGGCGCTGGCTGCTGGGCGAGCGGCGCAATGGCTGGCGGGTGCAGTTGGTGCCTTGGGCAGGCATGCTGCTGGGCGCCGCACTGGGCGCCTGGTTGCAACAACACCTGGGCCTGCAGGCGCTGGCCGGCAGCTGCGCGCTGGCCTGCGTGCTGGCGCTGGTATCGCGGTTCATCCCGCGGTCCTGGCAGCGTGGCTACATGCCGCGCTGATCATTCGATACGCGGGTGCTGCAGGGCCAGTTTCTCGCGCTTGGCTTCCAGCTCGGCGATCTGCGCATCGATGTCCTCGATTTTCTGCTCGATGTTGTCGTGGTGCTCCTGCAGCAGTTCACGCGCCTCTTCGATGTCCGATGCCGCAGGTGCCGCGCCGCGCAGGGGCTTGTTGGCGGTTTCCTTCATGGTCAGGCCGGTGATCAGGCCGACAGCGGCGATCACCATCAGGTAATAGGCCGGCATGTACAGATCGCCTGTGCTCTCCACCAGCCACGCAGCGAGGGTCGGGGTAAGGCCGGCGATCAGCACCGAGATGTTGAAGGCGCTGGCCAGGGCACTGTAGCGGATGTGCGTGGGGAACATGGCCGGCAGCGTCGAGGCCATCACGCCGATGAAGAAATTCAGCAACACGGCAATGATCAGCAGGCCGGCGAAAATAAACCCGAGCACGCCACTGTTGATCAGCATGAATGCCGGAATGGCCAAGGCCAACAGGCCGACACTGCCGACGATGATGAACGGCCGTCGGCCGAACTTGTCGCTGAGCAGACCGATCATAGGCTGCACGAACAGCATGCCAACCATGATCGCGATGATGATCAGCACGCCATGGTCTTCGCTGTATTGCAGGTTGTGCGACAGGTAGCTGGGCATGTAGGTAAGCAGCATGTAGTAGGTGACGTTGGTGGCGATTACCACGCCGATACAGGTCACCAGACTGCGCCAGTGCTGGGTGGCCACTTCCTTGAACGACACCTTGGGCCCGGAGGCCAGGCCTTCACGATCGCCCTGCTCCAGCTTGTCGACGTGCTGCTGGAACGCAGGTGTTTCTTCCAGCGCATGGCGCAGGTAGAGCCCGATGATGCCCAGCGGCAGGGCCAGGAAAAACGGCAGGCGCCAGCCCCATTCGAGGAACTGTTCTTCACCCAGAACCGTGGAAATGAGCACCACCACCCCTGCGCCCAGCACAAAGCCGGCAATCGAACCGAAGTCCAGCCAGCTGCCGAGAAAGCCGCGCTTGCGGTCAGGCGCGTACTCGGCAACGAAGATCGAGGCGCCGGTGTATTCACCGCCCACCGAAAAGCCCTGGGCCATCTTGGCCAGCAGCAACAGGATCGGCGCCCAGATACCAATGCTTGCATAGGACGGTATCAGGCCGATGGCGAAGGTGCTCAGGGACATGATCACGATGGTCGCGGCGAGGATTTTCTGCCGCCCGAACCTGTCGCCCAAGGCACCGAAGAACAACCCGCCAAGAGGCCGGATCAGGAATGGCACCGAGAAGGTGGCCAGGGCCGCGATCATTTGCACGCTGGGGTCGGCGTTGGGGAAGAACACCTTGCCCAAGGCATAAGCAACGAAACCGTATACGCCAAAGTCGAACCACTCCATGGCGTTGCCCAGCGCGGCGGCTGTGATCGCCTTCTTCATCTTGGCGTCGTCGACGATGGTGATGTCCTTCAGGCCGATTGGCTGGACGCTTTTCTTGCGAGGTTTCATACCCGTATCCCTGTCGATGAATGCTCTAAGGGATCAGATACAACAGGACACTAAATAATTCAGCGCTTACTGTTTTTTTGTGCGTTTGCGGCACCACCAAACGGCGCCCAAAGAAAAGCCGCTGCAATGGCAGCGGCTTTCATGCCGAAGGCCTGGCTTCAGATACCTTCGCGCGCCAGGTCCATGGCGAAGTAGGTCAGGATCAGGTCGGCACCGGCACGCTTGATTGCGCCAATGCTTTCGCGCACCACCCGGCCTTCGTCGATGGCACCGGCCAGGCCACCGAACTTGATCATCGCATACTCGCCACTCACCTGGTACGCCGCCAGTGGCAGGCGCGAAGCGGCGCGGATGTCGGCGATCACATCAAGGTAGGCACCGGCCGGCTTGACCATCAGCACGTCCGCCCCTTCCTGCTCGTCGAGCAGCGACTCGCGCACCGCTTCGCGGCGGTTCATCGGGTTCATCTGGTAGCTTTTGCGGTCGCCTTTCAGTGCGGTGCCACCGGCCTCACGGAACGGGCCATACAACGACGAGGCGAACTTGGTGGAATAGGCCATGATCGCGGTGTCGTGGAAGCCGGCACCGTCCAGGGCGCTGCGGATTGCCTGCACCTGGCCGTCCATCGCCGCCGAAGGGGCAATGAAGTCGGCACCGGCAGCGGCGGCGATGACAGCCTGCTTGCCCAGGTTGGCCAGGGTGGCGTCGTTGTCCACGCCATGGTCATGCAGCACGCCGCAGTGGCCGTGGCTGGTGTATTCGCAGAAGCAGGTGTCGGACATCACCACCATTTCCGGCACGGTGTCCTTGCAGATACGCGACATGCGCGCAACCAGGCCGTTTTCGTTCCAGGTGTCGCTGCCGTCAGCATCCAGGTGGTGCGATACGCCAAAGGTCATCACCGACTTGATACCGGCGCGGGCATAGCGCTCGATTTCCTGGGCCAACAGCTTCTCGGGGATACGGTTGACACCGGGCATGCTGGTGATCGGCACGAAATCATCGATGCCCTCTTCGACGAAGATCGGCAGGATCAGGTCTTCAAGGCGGAACTCGGTTTCCTGGAAGATCGTGCGCAGGGACTCGTTCTGGCGCAGGCGGCGGGGACGAACGGACGGGAATTGGTTGGACATGACAGCTCCAGGGAATTTGAACGGCGTATACCTTATGCCTGTCGCGCGCCAGTGAAAAGGCTAAATGACGAGATTGTGTCTTGCGTCAATGGCAACGCCCGGGGTTTGCCTGTGTTGGCCTCTTCGCGGGTAAACCCGCGCCTGCAAATCCAGTAGGAGCGGGTTCACCCGCGAAGCGGCCGGCACAGGCACTGAATTACTGCAACCAGGGCGGCGTCACCTCCTCTGCCTTGGCCGGCCCATGCTCAGCCTCGGCGCGTGCCGCACGGCGGCGAGCGTCGTCCATACGGGCGGCGTCGATCTCGCGCATCACCCCGGTTACGTCAGCCTCATGTTCGTCATCCTCGAACACCCCGGTCAACGGGCTGTCGGGCAGCAACTCGCCGGCCTCGTACAACGCCCACATCTCCTGCGCATAGCGGGTGCTTTTCAGCTCCGGGGCAAAGCGCCCGAAATAATGGGCCATGTTGTCCACATCGCGCTGCAGCATGCTGAAGGCGTGGTTGTTGGCGGCTGCATCCACTGCCTGCGGCAAGTCGATGATCACCGGCCCGTCCGGGCCGAGCAACACGTTGAACTCGGACAGATCACCATGCACCATTCCGGCGCACAGCATCAGCACGATCTGGCGAATGACGAAGGCATGGAACGCGCGGGCATCTTCAACTTCCAGGTGTACGTCGTTCAGGCGCGGGGCCGCATCGCCATCGGCATCGGTCACCAGCTCCATCAGTAGCACGCCGTCCTGGAAGTCGTAAGGCTTGGGCACCCTTACGCCCGCACCGGCCAAACGGAACAGCGCAGCCACTTCGGCGTTCTGCCAGGCATCCTCGGCTTCTTTGCGGCCGTACTTGCTGCCCTTGGCCATGGCCCGGGCCTGACGGCTGTTGCGCACCTTGCGGCCTTCCTGGTATTCGGCGGCCTGGCGGAAACTGCGCTTGTTGGCTTCTTTATAGACCTTGGCGCAGCGTACCTCGTTGCCACAGCGCACCACATACACAGCGGCTTCCTTGCCACTCATCAACGGCCGGAGTACTTCGTCGACCAGGCCGTCTTCGATCAACGGTTCGATTCTTTTAGGTGTCTTCATCAGGCTGCGTTCAGGGTCCTGGCTTTGTTGACGGACATCCTCTCACAGCCTGATGCGACTTGCTCGTCTGTCTTCAGGCCAGACGAATCAGGCGCGCTGCCCTACGCCAGCCACGGCCCCGCCGCGCGCCCGGCGCCGGGTGACCAGCACCCCCGAGCACACCACCAACACCGCCAGCACCATCGTCGAGACCACTTCCAGGCGATGATCCGGGCGGAACAGCATCAATACCAGTACGCCGCTGATGAACAGGATCACGCCCCAGGTCAGCCACGGGAACAGCCACATGCGGTAACCGAGTGTCTTGCCCTGTGCCGTCAGGCGCTGGCGCAAGCGCAACTGGGAAATGGCGATGACCAGATACACCAGCAGGGCAATGGCGCCGGAGCTTGCCATGAGGAAGCCAAACACCTTGGCCGGCACCAGGTAGTTGGCGATCACCGCCAGGAATGCAGCCCCCGTCGACAACAACACGGCCACCACGGGTGTACCACTGCGGCTGGTTATCTGGGCACAGGCCGGGGCATCACCACGACGGCTAAGCGAATAGACCATGCGCGAGGCGGTGTACAGCGAGGAGTTGAGGCAACTGGTCACCGAGGTCAGCACCACGAAGTCGATGATGGCCTTGGCATTTGGCACGCCCAAGGTGTCCAGCACCGTGACATAAGAGCCTTCGGTAGCCAGGCGTGGGTCGGTCCACGGTACCAGTGCGATGACGATGAAGATCGACAGGATGTAGAACAGCGTTATCCGCCAGATCACCGAATTGGTGGCCTTGGAAATATGCTTGCCCGCCTCGTCGGATTCAGCCGCAGCAATGGTCACCACCTCGGCCCCGAGGAACGAGAACATGGTGATCAGCATGGCGCTCAGCACCGCACCAAAGCCGTTGGGCATGAAGCCCCCGGTATCCCACAGGCGCGAAACGCCGCTGACGCCGGACCCCGGCAACAGACCGAAAATGGCGCAGACACCCAGGGCGATGAAGCAGACAATGGCCACCACCTTGACCAGTGCCAACCAGAACTCGAACTCACCGTAGTTCTTCACGCTGAACAGGTTGGTGGCCGTCAGCAGTAACGTGATCACCAACGACAACACCCAGATCTCCATCTGCGGGACCCAGGAGTTGATGATGGTAGCGGCGATATTGGCCTCGATCGGGATGATCAGCACCCAGAACCACCAGTACAGCCAACCGATGGTATAACCGGCCCACTTGCCGATGGCGAGGTCAGCATAGGTTGAGAACGAGCCGGTATCTGGGGATGCAACGGCCATTTCGGCCAGCATGCGCATCACCAGCACCACCAGGCCGCCCGCCAGGATATAGGCCAGGATGGTGGCCGGCCCCGCTTCGGCGATGGCGCGGCCAGAGCCGACAAACAGCCCGGCGCCGATCACGCCGGCAATGGACAGCATGGTGACATGCCGTGATTTCAATCCATGACTCAAATTGTTCTTGTGGGTTTGCATGGCGCTACCTTGTTGTTTTTGTCATGCCCACGCAGGGGCCGCCGGCTGCACGTCACCGACGCAGGCGCGAAAAAGCCCGCCCTGCCCTGAATGGTGAGCAGGGCAGTACGGGTTGAGTAAAACGAAACCGCAAAAGGTGTTACTGGGCTGTCAGCTGGCAGCCCTCTGGTTGGCCGACAGGTCGGCCTTGGGGAAGCTGCCGCCCTGCAGGCCGACCTGCTCGCACACTTTCTCGACGATGTAGGCGCCGATCGGTATGGCCGAAGTAGCGGCTGGCG
This sequence comes from Pseudomonas sp. VEM90, assembly GCF_054611535.1. Classification (NCBI taxonomy): domain Bacteria; kingdom Pseudomonadati; phylum Pseudomonadota; class Gammaproteobacteria; order Pseudomonadales; family Pseudomonadaceae; genus Pseudomonas; species Pseudomonas sp. VEM90. Next base: position 125,329 of record NZ_JBTRAR010000007.1, read on the forward strand.
ACGGTGCGTTGCACACGTTGACACTGCGTGCAGTGTTGACGAACAGGAAATCGTCGATCAGCTTGCCGTCGCGCGACACCGCCTGGGCACGCACGCCGGCCGGGTAAGGCGTGAGGTCGGCTTTGGTAATGCTCGGGCAGTACTTCTGCACCTGCTTGAGGTACCCGCCCTTGAACAGCGAGTTCTTCATCTCGATCAGGCCCGGGCGGAAGTTCTTCGCCAGCACCTTGAGGATGCCGGGCGTGGTCAGGGTCTGGAACAGGTCGCTGGGGCTGACATCGGTCTTGCGGTAGCCCTCGCGCTTCATCGCCAGGACGGCGTTGGGGCCTACGGTGACGGTACCGTCGATCATGCGGGTCAGGTGCACCCCCAGGAAGGGCATCGACGGGTCGGGAATCGGGTAGATCAGGTGGTTGACGATCTGATTGTGCTGCTTGGGCAACAGGTAGTATTCGCCACGGAACGGGCAGATCACGAACTCGGTACGCAGCCCGAGCATGCCCACCACGCGGTCGGCCATCAGCCCCGAGCAGGTCACCAGGAAACGGCTGCGCAATTCATCACGCGGGGTGCGCACGATCACTTCACTTGTCTGCTCCTGCAGGCCGACCACTTCTGCGCCATAGCGGATTTCGCCACCGGCACGCTGGAACTCTGCCGCCATCGCAGCAGTCACCTGGGCGTAATTGACGATGCCGCTGGACGGCACGAAGATGCCCCCCATACCAACGATGTTGGGCTCACGCTCGCGCAACTCGTCAGCCGACAGCCAGTAGCGCTCCAGGCCATTGGCCGCGGTGCGCTCCCACAGCGCCTTCATGCGCTGCATTTCCAGATCGTTGGTGGCGACCAACAGCTTGCCGCACTCATCGAAGCGGATGCCGTGCTGGGTGCAGAAGGCTTTGGTCGCCTTGTTGCCTTCAAGGCAGAAGCGCGCCTTGAGGCTGCCGGGGGTGTAATACACGCCGGCGTGGATCACGCCGCTGTTATGGCCGGTCTGATGGCGGGCCGGACCAGACTCTTTCTCCAGCAGGAGCATCTTCGCATCCGGGTAGACCTTGATCAGGTGCATGGCCGTGGACATGCCCACAATCCCGCCGCCAATAATGATGAAATCGTACACAGCCTTACCTCACACGCAGGCATTGCCTGGCAGGCTCACCAAGGCCCGCACGGGGCCTGGTGGCATTGTTATGTGCAAAAACGCGTGGACGAGCGCCCGCCCCGCGCCCTGTCATTATTGCCCGCGCTGGTACAGCGGCTTGGGGAAGGCGACGTAACCACGCTGGCGCATCAGTTCGCGGCGCAGGCCCTCGTGCGGGGTGAAGCGATCGCGGCCATGCAGCCAGAACAGGTTGTTGATCAACAGGAAACTGCCTACGCCTACCGGTACCGAGACCTTCTTGCCGCTGCCTTCCAGCGACTCGGACAAGGCGTTCAGCCAGATACCTTCCTCGTAGTTTTCCGGCTGCACGAACTGGTCAATGTAGCGCATGGTCGGCCGGCCTTCGGCATCGGTGTCGAATACCGAATGGAACACATCTTCGGCAACCTTTTTGCTCGGCGGCGCGGTCCAGCGCATTTCGCGACGGGCCATCGGGTGACGGAAGAACGCCTCGCACTCCTCCCAGTCGTCCAGATGCAGCAGCAGCGAGTTGCCGCCTTCCATGTTCTTTTCGTCGATCTTCAGCATCAGCACGTAGTCGGTGATCTGGTTCACGAACGTGCCGTCGTTGTGCAGTTCCATGACCCGGTGCGGCTGGCGCAGGTAGCTGTCGGAGTTGTCGCTGTTGACCACCACGAAGCGCGCATAGAACTGGCCACTCATGGCGTCATAGTTGGAACGGCCGATCAAGTGGGCGCAGGCGGTGGTGAACTTGACCATGTCTTCGGCCTGGCTCACGTCATCCAGGCCGACCGGGGTAATCAGCATGCCGCCTGTGGCGCGGTCGAGGATGGTGTTGAGCAGCACCGGGCGCAGTGTGCCCTGGCACAGCTCGTCAAGGATTTCGCCTACGCGAAAACGCAGGAACGACTTGTACTCCAATGCCTGCACCGGCCATTGGGCAACGGCCTGCACGAACGCTTCGACGGTTTCACGGGCAAAGGTCAGTTCCAGCAGGCGCGGCGACTGTTTCGAGGGGGCGATGGAATAGCCCTGCGGTTCGAGTGGCAGCGGCATGACAAGTTCGTCGATCTGCGTAAAGGCGTTCATGGCAATGTCCTGGCTAAAAAGTAGGTGGCGCCGTCCGGTAATGACCTGGATCAGTGCGGGCGAGGTAAAAATATCGCCACAAAATCAAAATGTCTACATTTTTATGATTCGGCGACAATATTTGTGTTTGTCCATTGTTTTTCGCCGACAGAGGGTTTCGGTATGATCGGCAAAACGTTTTGAGGAACAGGATCTTGGAAGCGCTCGCCCCCCGACAAAACTCAGCATTCAGCGGGTATGAGAGGCTCAAGCAGGACATCATCCGCGGGGTGTTCAAGCCCGGTGAAAAGCTGTTGATGAGTGCCCTCAAGGAACGCTACGACCTGGGTGTGGGCCCGTTGCGCGAAGCACTGTCGCAACTGGTGGCCGAGCACCTGGTCAACGCGATCAGCCAGAAAGGCTACCGGGTAGCGCCCATGTCGCTGGATGAGATGAACGACATCTACGACGCCCGCGCCAACCTGGAAGCGATGATCATCGCCCTGGCCATCGAGCGCGGCGACGACGCCTGGGAGGCGTCGGTGCTGGCCCACTCGCATACCCTGGCCAAGGTGGTAGAAGTAAAAACCCGCGAGCAGCGGCTGGATGTGTGGGACGAGCGGCACAAGGCGTTTCATACTGCCATTGCCTCGGGCTGCGGCTCCAAGCACCTGCTGCAGGCACGCACCTACCTGTTTGACCAGGCCGAGCGCTACCGCCACCTGTGGCTGACACAAACGGTGTTTTCCGAACAGGCGCTGGCGCTCAAGCGCCAGGAGCATGCGGCACTGGTCGAGGTGATCCTCGCCCGTGATGCCAAACGCGCCAGCGCCATGATGCGCGCGCACCTGATGACACCGGTACCGATCATTGCGCAGATCATGCATGCCGAAGGCATCGGTGCACGCTAGATGAATTTTTCTTAAATCGCCGGTTGTCTATTCTTTGGCACAATCAAATCTTCATTAGATGCCCGGGAACCAGCATGCCTCGCGTACTGACCATCGAAGACGACGCCGTCACCGGCCAGGAAATCGTCGCCGAACTTACCAGCCACGGCCTGGAGGTGGATTGGGCCGACAATGGCCGTGAAGGCCTGGCCAAGGCCATTGCCGGCGGCTACGACCTGATCACCCTGGACCGCATGCTGCCCGAGGTCGACGGCCTGACCATCGTCACCACCCTGCGCAACCTCAAGATCGCTACGCCGATCCTGATGATCAGCGCCCTCTCCGACGTCGATGAGCGGGTGCGCGGCCTGCGTGCCGGCGGAGACGACTACCTGACCAAGCCGTTCGCCTCCGACGAAATGGCCGCGCGAGTCGAGGTATTGCTGCGCCGCAACAGCGTGCACATGACCCAGACCCGCCTGCAGGTTGCCGATCTGGAGCTGGACCTGATCAGCCACGAAGCGCGCCGCGGTGACAATACCCTCAACCTGCTGCCCACCGAGTACAAGCTGCTGGAGTACCTGATGCGCCACAGCGGCCAGGTGATCACGCGGATGATGATTTTCGAGGAAGTCTGGGGCTATCACTTCGACCCGGGCACCAACCTGATCGACGTGCACATCGGCCGCCTGCGCAAGAAGATCGACTCCCCCGGCCAGTCGCCGCTGATCCGTACGGTACGGGGCTCCGGCTATGCCATTGCTGAACCCGTCTAAAGGCTGGAGCTCCTCTACCAGCCGCCTGCTGGCACTCTACAGCTTTCTGTTCGTGGCCTGGAGCAGCATCCTCATGGGGGTGCTGTATTTCGAGGTGTCCAGCTACCTGAGCAAACTCACCCGTCACTCCATGCTGCAGCGCCAGCACCTGTTCGCACACATGAGCGGCAAGCAGCTGGACGATGCCCTGATTGCCAGCCAGGCGTTCGAGGAGCGCAGCTTTGACGCCTACGGCCTGTTCGACCCTCAGCTCAACCCGATTGGCGGCAGCGTGCGGGCCTTGCCCCCAGAGCTCAGGCTGGACGGCAAGATCCATGAGTTGAAACGCTGCCTGGATGCCGACGACCCTCGCATGCCTCGCGACAGCTGCGACGCGGTGGCAATCAATGTACAGGATGGCCGGTGGCTGGTGCTGGTACGTGACAACGGCTCGCTGTTCGTGGTTACCCGGATTATCCTGCACGCCCTGCTCTGGGGCATCTCGCTGACCCTGATCCCGGGTTTTGCCGGTTGGTACTTGCTACGGCGCAGGCCGCTCAAGCGTATACGTGCGATCCAGGCCCAGGCCGAACTGATCGTCGCCGGCGACCTGACCCACCGCCTGCCTCTGTCGGCCCGCCGTGACGAACTGGACATGCTTGCGGCGATCGTCAATGCCATGCTCGACCGCATTGAACGGCTGATGCACGAGGTCAAGGGTGTGTGCGACAACATTGCCCATGACCTGCGCACACCGCTGACCCGCCTGCGCGCCCAGCTGTACCGTATTCGCCAGCAAAGCGACGTGGACTCTGCGCAAGCCGAAGCACTGGACCAGGCCATCGGCGAAACCGACACCTTGATGGCGCGCTTTCGCGGGTTGTTGCGCATCAGCGAGCTGGAAGACCGCCAGCGCCGCGCCGGCTTCGTCCAGCTTGACCCGCATGAGCTGCTGGTAGAGCTGCACGATTTTTACCTGCCATTGGCCGAAGATGGCGGCATTCACCTGCAGTTGCACCAACCTGCGCAGCTACCGGCACTGCACGGCGACCGCGAGCTGCTGTTCGAGGCCTTGGCGAATCTGGTGGGCAACGCGATCAAGTTCACGCCCGAGGGCGGTCGTGTGCGCATTGCCGCCACGCAGGATGACAACGGCGTGCACATGGCGATCGAGGATAGTGGGCCTGGAATTCCCGAAGCAGAGCGAACGGCTGTACTGAAACGGTTCTATCGCAGCGATGAGGGCCACCGCCATGCCGGCTTCGGGCTGGGGTTGTCGATCGTGGCGGCGATCGTCGACCTGCATGGGTTCGGGCTGGAGATTGGCGAAAGCGAATTGGGTGGGGCCAGGCTGGTATTGCACTGTCCGCTTGCGGGTCTAGGCAAATAAAAGCTGGGGCCGCTTTGCGGCCCTTCGCGGGCACGCCCGCTCCCACAGGAATAGCGCACACCTGAAATGTCGCGCCAACCTGTGGGAGCGGGCGTGCCCGCGAAGGGCTGCACCGCAGCCCCAGTTACTTCAGTCAGCCAGACGCCAGGTAGTCGTGCCCTTGCTGTCTTCCAGCACCACCCCCATGGCAGTCAGCTGGTCGCGAATGCGGTCCGACTCAGCCCAGTTCTTGTCCGCACGTGCCTGCAGGCGCGCCTGGATCAAGCCCTCGACTTCAGCCGCATCGACCTTGCCTTCGGCACCGGCACGCAGGAAGTCATCGGCCTCCAGCTGCAGCACACCCAGCACATCCCCCAGTTCGCGCAGTCGACCGGCCAGGCCGGCAGCCGCTTCCGGGTCGCTGTCACGCAGGCGGTTGATCTCGCGCACCAGGTCGAACAGAACGGCACAGGCTTCGGGGGTGCCGAAGTCGTCGTTCATCGCCACGCTGAAACGCTCGACAAAGGCTTCGCCACCCTTGGCCGCCACCCGTGGCAGGCCGCGCAGGGCGTGGTAGAAGCGCTCCAGTGCGCCCTTGGCGTCACGCAGGCTGTCTTCCGAGTAGTTGATCGCGCTGCGGTAGTGGCTGGCCACCAGCAGGTAGCGCACCACCTCCGGGTGGTACTTCTCGAGCACGTCGCGGATGGTGAAGAAGTTGTTCAACGACTTGGACATCTTCTCGCCGTTGATACGGATCATGCCGCAATGCATCCAGGCGTTGGCATACTGCTTGCCAGTGGCCGCCTCGCTCTGGGCAATCTCGTTCTCGTGGTGCGGGAACTCCAGGTCGCTGCCGCCGCCGTGAATGTCGAAGCTCTCGCCCAGGCAGCAGGTGGACATCACCGAGCACTCGATGTGCCAGCCCGGGCGACCCGGGCCCCATGGCGATTCCCAGCTCGGCTCGCCCGGCTTGACGCCCTTCCACAGTACGAAGTCGAGCGGGTCCTGCTTGGCTTCGTCGACCTCGATGCGTGCACCGATACGCAGGTCTTCGATCTTCTTGCGCGACAGCTTGCCGTACCCGACAAACTTGCCGACGCGGTAGTACACGTCTCCATTGCCTGGCGCGTAGGCGTACCCCTTGTCGATCAGGGTCTGGATCATCGCATGCATGCCGGCGATATGGTCGGTGGCACGCGGTTCCTGGTCCGGCGGCAGGATGTTCAGGCGGCGTTCGTCTTCGTGCATCGCGTCGATCATGCGGGCGGTCAAGGCGTCGAAACTTTCGCCGTTCTCGTTGGCCCGGTTGATGATCTTGTCATCGATGTCGGTGATGTTGCGCACGTAGGTCAGCTCATAGCCGCTCTTGCGCAGCCAGCGGGTGACCAGGTCGAAGGCCACCATGCTGCGGCCATGACCCAGGTGGCAGTAGTCGTACACGGTCATGCCGCACACATACATGCGCACCTTGTTGCCATCCAGCGGCTTGAAGGTTTCCTTCGCTTTGCTCAGGGTGTTGTAGATGGTAAGCACGGCGGTTCCTCAGCTGCCCCAGGAGTCACGCAGGGTGACAGTGCGGTTGAACACCGGGCGGCCCGGCTGGCTGTCTTTCAGGTCGGCGCAGAAGTAGCCTTCGCGCTCGAACTGGAAACGGTCCTCGGGCTGCGCCTGGGCCAGCGACGGCTCGGCACGGCAACCGCTGAGCACTTGCAGCGAAGCAGGGTTGATGTTGTCCAGGAAGCTGCCGCCCTCCTCGGTCTTTTCCGGGTTCGGCGAGCGGAACAGGCGGTCGTACAGGCGCACTTCGCACTCGACGCTGCCCTCGGCCGGCACCCAGTGGATCACGCCCTTGACCTTGCGACCTTCAGGGTTCTTGCCCAGGGTGTCCGGGTCGTACGAGCAACGCAGTTCGACGATATTGCCGTCGGCGTCCTTGATGGCTTCGTCAGCACGAATCACGTAGCTGCCGCGCAGGCGCACTTCACCGGCCGGTTCCAGGCGCTTGTAGCCCTTGGGCGGTTCTTCCATGAAGTCGTCGCGGTCGATGTACAGCTCACGGGAGAACGGCAGCACACGCACGCCCATGTCTTCCTTCGGGTGACGTGGCAGCTCAAGCTGCTCGACCTGGCCTTCCGGGTAGTTGGTGATGACCACTTTCAGCGGGCGCAGCACGCACATGGCGCGTGGCGCGGTGCGGTCCAGATCGTCACGGATGCTGAACTCGAGCATCGACATGTCGACCACACCGTCGGAACGGTTGGTGCCGATCATTTCGCAGAAGTTGCGGATCGAAGCCGGCGTATAGCCACGGCGACGGAAGCCGGACAGGGTCGACATGCGTGGGTCGTCCCAGGCGTCGACGTGCTTCTCGTCCACAAGTTGCTTGAGCTTGCGCTTGGAGGTGATGGTGTAGTTCAGGTTCAGGCGGCTGAACTCGTACTGGCGCGGGTGTGCCGGCACCGGCAGGTTGTCGAGGAACCAGTCATACAGCGGACGATGCCCTTCGAACTCCAGGGTGCAGATCGAGTGGGTAATGCCCTCGATGGCGTCCGACTGGCCGTGGGTGAAGTCGTAATTGGGGTAGATGCACCACTTGTCGCCGGTCTGGTGGTGGTGGGCATGGCGAATGCGGTACAGGATAGGGTCGCGCAGGTTCATGTTTGGCGAGGCCATGTCGATCTTGGCCCGCAGCACGCGCTCGCCGTCCTTGAACTCGCCGGCCTTCATGCGGGCGAACAGGTCGAGGTTTTCTTCCACGCTGCGCTCGCGGAACGGGCTGTTCTTGCCCGGTTCCTTGAGGTTGCCGCGGTATTCCTTGGCTTGCTCAGGGGTGAGGTCGCAGACATAGGCCTTGCCACGCTTGATCAACTCGACCGCCCAGTCGTGCAACTGGTCGAAGTAGTCGGAGGCATAGCGCACGTCGCCGCCCCACTCGAAGCCCAGCCATTTGACATCGCTCTGGATGGCGTCGATGTACTCCTGGTCTTCCTTGGCCGGGTTGGTATCGTCGAAACGCAGGTGGCAGACGCCGCCGAACTCCTTGGCCAGGCCGAAGTTGACGCAGATCGACTTGGCGTGGCCGATGTGCAGGTAACCATTGGGCTCCGGCGGGAAACGGGTGACGATGCTGCTGTGCTTGCCCGAGTCCAGGTCGGCCTGGATGATCGGCCGCAGGAAGTTCGCAGGGACAGCGGGGGCGCCTTTGGCAGCGGCGTTGGGCGCGTTGTCGGCAGTGGGCTTGCTCATAGGATCCTTGAATGCGTGTGTCCAGCCTAGGTAGGCCGATTGAATCAAAGGGCCTATCATAGCCGAAGCAGTCAAGCTGCTGACAGCCGCGCCCGGACAAACTGATGTGATTTATCACGGCTTTTTGCCGCAGCCTGGCAAAATGGCCATTGCGCGCCATGTGTCGCGATCGCCTGATCCTGCGTCTGGTGATAACCCGCGCCCTGCGCACCCTAATTTCTGATTGCCTTGAAAGAGCGAGTTTCAGCATGTCCAAAGTCAAACTGAGCACCAACCACGGCGACATCGTCCTGCAGCTGGACACCGAGAAAGCGCCGCTGACTACCGAAAACTTCGTTCAGTACGTCAAGGATGGCCACTACGATGGCACCGTATTCCACCGTGTGATCAAAGGCTTCATGATTCAGGGCGGCGGCTTCGAAGCCGGCATGAACCAGAAGAAAACCCGCGCCAGCATCCAGAACGAAGCCGACAACGGCCTGAAGAACAAGAAGTACAGCATCGCCATGGCCCGCACCATGGAGCCGCACTCTGCCTCGGCGCAGTTCTTCATCAACGCCTCCGACAACGACTTCCTCAACCACAGCGGCAAGAACGTGCAAGGCTGGGGCTATGCCGTATTCGGCGAAGTGATCGAAGGCCGTGAAGTGGTCGACGCCATCGAAAAGGTCGCCACCGGTTCCAAAGCTGGCCACCAGGACGTACCGGCAGACGACGTGATCATCGAGAAAGCCGAGATCATTGAGTGATTCTGCTGATCTCTGATCTGCACCTGCAAGAAGAACGCCCGGATATTTCCCGGGCGTTTCTTGATCTGCTCGATGGCCGCGCCCGCCACGCCAAGGCCCTGTACATCCTTGGTGACTTCTTCGAAGCGTGGATTGGCGACGATGCCATGACGCCCTTCCAGCAGTCGATCTGCCAGGCCATGCGCCGGCTGAGCGACAGTGGCACGGCCATCTACCTGATGCATGGCAACCGTGACTTCCTGATTGGCCAGGCCTTTTGCGAGGCGGCGGGCTGCACGCTGTTGAACGACCCCAGTGTGATCGAACTGGGCGGTGAACAGGTGCTGCTGATGCACGGCGACACCCTGTGCACCCGCGACCTGGGCTACATGAAGATGCGCCGCCTGCTGCGCAATCCGCTAAGCTTGTGGATCCTGCGCCACCTGCCGCTGTCGGCCCGCTACAAGCTGGCACGCAAGCTGCGCAATGAAAGCCGTACACAAACGCGGATGAAGTCCACCGAAATCGTCGACGTCACGCCAGAAGAAGTACCCAAGGTGATGGCGGCGCATGGCGTGCGCACCCTGGTGCACGGCCATACCCATCGGCCAGCGATTCACAAGCTGGTGGTCGATGGCCAGCCGGCACGGCGTATCGTACTGGGCGACTGGGATCGCCGCGGTTGGGCCTTGCAGGTTGACGAACAGGGCTTTCAGCTGGCGCCGTTCGAGTTTTCCTGACATTACAGGGGCTCGCGGGCAAGCCCGCAGGCCCCTGTAGGAGCGGGTTTACCCGCGAATGGGCCGGCGCAGGCTGACGCCTCAGGGCTGGCTGACTACCGCCCCTTTGTCCCGCTCACTGATCACCACTTCCCGATACTCCGGGTCTGCCTTGATCTGCGCCTCGGTAAACGGAATCACCGCCAGTTGCTTGGCCGCAAATGCCTTGGTCTGATCACTGGCATGCGCCGAAGCCTTCTCACTCGACTGGGAGAACGCCAGCAGGCCACGGGCTTCTGGCCCCTTGTCGGTGAAGCTGACCAGTTGCAGGTAGCTGGTGCCACTCACCACCAGCCGCTTGCCCTGCCCGTGCGGCACGCTGTAGATCGCGTTGTACACCCCGAGCGCCTGCGGGCCACCCGGTACTGGCGTGCCATCAAGGGCCTGTTGCACCTGCCCCCAACGGGCATTCCGGGCAACGCCACTTTCACTGACCTGCTTGAGCGACACCAGTGCTGCCTGATGTACCCGCTTGCTCACCGCCGCCTGCTCGACAGCCAGGCCGCGTGGGGTGTGTTGCGGGTCGGCCGGGTTGAATGCCACTCGCCAGCTTTCCGGGTCCTCAGCCAGCGTATTGAAGAGGTTCTGGAAGTGCACCAGGCCCATACCACTGTCGAGGTCGGCCTTGCCGTTCCAGGCGGCCAGGCTGCTGCACACTGGCTGCACATCTGCACTGGCACCCTTGCACCATTGCAGCAGGTCTGGCAACACCAGGCTGGCCAGGTACACCTCGTCATCGGTGACCATGCGCTGCAGTTCATCTACCCCTAGCCGGGCTTTGCCTTGCAGGCGCTGCAGGGCAAAGCGACCACGCATACCCAGCGGCTGGTCACTGCGGCTGACCAGTGGCGAATAGCCAGTCAGCGGCTGCGCCGGGTTGGCCATCCAGGCCGGGTCGTTGGAGTTCTGCACGAAGTCTTCACGCTCCAGGCTTGGCAGTAGCCGCGCCGGGAAGATGCCCGGTTGCGCCGCCTGCGCGTCAACCTTCCACTGGCATGCACTGCGCGAGCCATCCAGCACCACCAGGCGCCCTTGCGCCTGCGGGTTGCTGCAGGCATCCAGCAGTTGCTGGTCGACATAGGGCACGACCGACTGGTTCAGGTACAAAGCCCGCCCCCCTTCGTCCACGGCCAGCGTGTTGACCCACGGGATACCCTGCAACTGTTCGACCGAACCCTTCAATGCCGTCAGGCTGTCGGCACGGTTGATCTGGTACCACTGCTGCAACACCCGTGTGTTTTCAAGGTTGGCGTCTCGCAAGCTGTAAGCCGCCTGCGCATTCCAGTCCAGGTGACCTGGCCATTGCACCACAGGGCCGAACTGCGAACTGTAGACCTGCCGCTCAATCTGGCTCAGGCTGCCATCCGCGGCCTTGGCCATAACACGGATGGTTTGCCGGGCCATCGGCAGCGACTTGCCATCGAGCATATAGCGGGTCGGGTCTTTGGGGTCGAGTTGCAGGCGGTAGAGCGTGAAGTGCTTGGAGGTGTCCACGGTGTGCGTCCACGCCAGGTGCTTGTTGAAACCGATGTTGACGACCGGCAGGCCTGGTAGCGCCGCCCCCATCACATCGAGCTGCCCGGGAATGGTCAGGTGCATCTGGTAGAAGCGCATGCCGCCCATCCACGGGAAGTGGGGGTTGGCCAGCAACAGGCCGCGGCCATTGGCTGAGCGCTGCGCACCTACTGCCACCGCATTGCTGCCGCGCTCCGAAGCGAACCGCGCCTGCCGGGCCAAAGCGGTGGCAAAGCCCGCTGACGATTGCTGGCTGGTCAGCGTTGGCGGTTGCGCCCCCGCCAACGCCTCGACGAACTGCCCGACACCGCCCTCGGCCAGCAAACGGCGGGTCAGCTTGACCAGATCCTGGCTGCTGATGGGCCGCACCCACTCACCGTCGCCACACTCGGCAGGCAGCCCTTGACGACGGCGCTCGGCCAACGCCCGGTTGTAGCCGCTGGCATAGCCCGCCAGCAATGCCTGCACCGGCGCGGGTTGCGCCTGCAGGAAGGCATCGACCGCCGCTGGGCTGTTGAGCCAGGTGAAGAACAGGTCGCTGGCCAGGTTGTCACGCTGCTCCAGGGTCTTGCCCTTGGTGCCGAAAAAGCGTGAGCGCTCACCGTTCACGGTCAGCACTTCATTGGCAAGCAGGCATAGGTTGTCCTGGGCGTAGGCATAGCCGACGCCATAGCCTAGGCCACGCTCATCCTTGGCCACGATATGCGGTACGCCGTAACGGGTGTGGCGGATCTGGGCAGTGGCATCGGCTATCGCGGGCTGGGCCTGCACGCCGACGCTGAAGGCCACCAGGGCAGCGGCCAGGCCGGCGCAAGTCATGGGACGGCAAAGTGGAAACACGGGCACTCCTCGGGTTCGGGGGTCATCCCGATCAGACGAATGGCCAGATGAATATTTACGTATTACAAGGCGACGGAACGTCTTGATGAGAAACAGGCATTTTTTTCACGAATGGGTTGCAGTTTTTGCGTGCTCATTCGTCCTAGTAAGTGAGCCACCCACATTTCGGGTTCGTCCACGAAAAGGAGCATTCGCATGTACAACCCGCAAACCTCGATCCAGGCCGGGCACGCCCCAGGCAAAGCGTCCAAGGGACAGGACGTATTTGCTGAAGAACGTGTCGGCAACGAACAGATCCGCGAGCTGTTGCGCACCTTCGGCCTGCGCACCAGCCTGATCCGCCTCAAGGTTATCGACGCCTTGCACGCCGCCGACCGCAATGGCCGCAGCATTGGCGTGCGCGGGGTGCACGCACAACTGGAACAACTGGATATCCCGCTGTCGTTCCTCAGTGTGCGCGAAGTGCTCAAGCGCCTGTGCACCGAAGGCGTCATACAACTGGGTAGCGACAAATGCTACAGGCTCAACCCCCAGGCGCGCGCCGTGCTGGAGCAAACACCGTCGCGCTGAGCGCATGGCCGGCCATGCCTGGCCGGCCCGCGCAGATCAGGGCTTGACCTTGCGCCGCAGAATGCCGTTGATCACCACGACCACCACGGCAATGGCGATGGCCAGCATCTGGAAGGTCTGCTCACTGATCGTGCCCTGCTTCTGCAGGTGGGACAGGCCCAACATAAGGCCCAGTACCACCAGGATGATCAGAAGTGAATATTTGAGGCGCTGCACGTGTGTCATCGAATGTTCCTTGCAACATCAGGGGCAAATGGCTCGCAACGAGCCGCGGCAATGATACAACGGTCACCGCCCCCGGCGCTGGATTTCCTGCTGGGTGGGGTGACGTCAGCCTGAAAGCATGGGGCTCCCTAGCACCCACGCCGGAGGCACCATGTACAAACCCCTGTTGTTCGCATCGCTGTTACTGACCCCGCTCTCCCTTCATGCACTGGACACCCAGCAGACGCCGGCCGAACACCTGCTCGAACTGGGCCGCGAGTTGGCCACCCATGCCGGTGCCAGCCAATGGCAACAACTGTGGCAACGCGTACGCCAGGCCGGCTACCTGCAGACCGATGCTGCACCGGTACATTTCAGCGTGCCCACAGCCCGCTTGCCCGACCTGGCCCGACTGACACTGGCACAGGCCGACCAGGCACAGCCACTGCGTCAGACCCAGGTACTGTACCGCCGCCACTTTGCCGACCAGGTCATCGGCCAGCGCAACGGCCAGCCGTTGCACGCGCTGTGCCTGCTGGTCGATTGGCGCACGTTGCCGCCGGGCATGCGCGATACCCCTCAAGCCTATCTGGGTAGCGCCAGCTTGCTGAGCAGTTATCCGTGCGATTGAGGGGTGCCGCACCCACTCCACATCATCGGAAGTGACCCGACAGGAAACCAAGCGGCACAGCCAAATATCGGCGCCATTTCCTACAGAGCCAGATATCGCTGCCTGCAAATCCTGTTCACCGAAGCTACAACCCCCAACCCCTATGCCGCCTAGCGACGCGCCTCGGCTGTCGCACAGAATTTGCTCACACCTTCGACATAACGCCGCGGGTGATCGGGTCGCACATCCCATCCACCCCGAAGGAGCGCCATATGCAAATGCCAGATTTGAGCCAGATCGATATCAGCCAACTGCCCCACTCACTGCAGGCCCTGATCGACTGTATCGGCATCGAAAACGCCTACCAACTGACCTGCGCCTACGGCGGCAGGCCCAAGTACATACCCAAGCACCGCGAGCGCACCAAGCTCGCCGACGTGCTGCCGGCCGAAGCGCTCGACGCACTGATCAAGCGCTTTGCCGGGGTCGCCTTGGAGATCCCCAAGGCTGACCACTTTCTGCGTCAACTGCGCAACCAGCAGATTCAGAAGGAGAGCGCCAACGGACTGTCCCGCAGCCTGCTGGCCAACAAGTACGGCCTGAGCCTGCGGCAGATCGGCAACATCCGGCGCCAGGCGTAGTTTTTCAACTTGACCAAAAAGTTTTTCACTCAAAAGTAAAATGAAACCGCACTTACCGTCCTTCGTCCTAGCAGGTATGGTGGTGGCGCTGAACGCTTAGCGAGTTCATAGTATTGAGGTGTCCTTGCGCCCCTCGGAGCGTCTCCATGAATGGTCAAGTCATTTACGGAATCGCCGATCAGCCTTCGGCTCACTGCTGGACCACTGCCCATCACGCCGTCTTGACTAGGTGTAACTGGATCGTCCGAAAAGCTACCGAGGTACTGGGAAGCCATGAGGCTGCCGAGCGGTGGCTTACCCATCCCGCTCTGGGGCTTGGACATCGGGCGCCTTGCACGATCTTGGCCACTAACGAGGGCTATACTCAAGTTTATGATTATTTGTGCCGAATTGAGCACTGTGTTTATACATAAACTGAACCGCACATTCATTGGAATAATCGACGCAAGCGAGCCGCTGATACGGCAAGCGTTTTACTCCATTCACTAGGTTTATAAAGCTGAGTCCTCTGGTTTGGCCGAGCACGAGGTGCGGTGTCTCAAACTATTAGCGTAAGAGGTCTCGTTGGTTTGCTCCATACGGTGTTCGCTACATCTCTTTCCGTGCAGAGCTCAGCCTGTCCTCCTTGGCATCACGTGTAGAAGGCCATCTGGTCCAAGGTGAGGATAACCTGGAGCGCTTTGACCAGCGCATAGCTCTCACTGCCTGCATCCCCGTGCCCCACGAGATGCCTGAAGAATTCGGCTTCCGCGAGGTTGTCCGGGAGGGGACCGGTTGAATCCGCAACCCAAAGCAGACGTTGCTAGCCGTTGGCAGCAAACAGAATTTCGTCGGAGGCGTAAATTGCAGTGTAAGGTTCTAGGGACCTGGGCATCTCTCGTGGGTAATCGCTCAAGCTATTCGGGGATGAATGCCCACCTCACTGATGGCTTCGATCCATCCGGATAAAACCTAGTATTCGGTGATTTGGGCGAGGACCAGCGGAGTGAAGCCCACCTCAGGGAACGTACCGTTGGGTTCGCCAAATTAGGCCAAGACCAGTGCTGGGGCATCTTGGATCAGGGTTACATTACCTCCCACCGCAGCCAATCCAGCAAAGAGGTTGGATAGTGATAATTCATCGCTCGCCATGCCGACGGAACACCCATCCCATCTGGCGGTCAAGCCAGTGACATCAGTTCCGCCCAACCATTGTTAGCCGAGGTCAGCATTCCGTCGAGCCAACGAAGTTGACCGCGCAAACGCTGTAAATGGCGACCTGCTGACAAGGGCTACGACGCCGAAACGCTACGCCGCTACTGCGACCAATATCGAATGCAGTCCGTCATCCCGCTGCGCTCGATGAAGAGCAAACCAAAGCCCGGTTTACCAAAACGGTTTGATCGGCCCAAGTACCGACAGCGCAATATCATCGAGCGCATGTTTGCCTGGCTGAAAGAGAACCGCCGCATCGTGACACGCTTCGACTAGCTCGCGAAAAGCTATGCCGCTATGGTCTCGCTAGCTTGCTCCATGCGGAGTTTGCGACATCTCTTTTAGTACAGAGCCTTGTCGTATTCCGATACCGGTCGCGTTATTGCCCCGGCTGAGGGGACAATACAAATCCGGCACATTCAGCCACCACCCCAAAATAGTAATTCCGATTTTCAGGGCCGAAAGATCCTGCTTAGTCCGAACCATAACTTCCAGTCTTGACGAAAGCTGCCGATAGCAGGAGCCTAGACGCTGCCGAAGTGAAGCCTGACTCAGTAGGGACAGCCAGGCGCTTCGTACGCGGTCTCGCGGGCACCGGTGTACTTGACCTCTAGGTCGATTGGACTGCCGTACGCTGCAAGGGCATCGAAGAATGCCTTTTCTTCGGCATTGTCGTTCAGTTCGATACAGCCCTTGGTGCCCTTATCGGTGCCGCCATGAATATACATTCCCGTCCGGATGAGCTTAAAACAGTCACGCATGCGATCGACGGTCGCGGCGACCGGCTGCAAGCGGACCCGGTGCGAGCCCCAGTCAGGCCCCTCCACAAGATATTGGATATCGGCAGGATCGACTGTGAAATGGCCTTGCGGAGTCGGGCCAATATCCTTGATGGATTCGCGCACGCTCTCATCGGCGGTACCGGAGAATGCGGTCCAGGCCTTTGGTTCGGCGGCTATCCATCGAAGCTTGTAGCCATCGAATAACAGGCGGGCGACAAGCGCCGCACCAATCACCGCCCGGTCGACAGGGTCTGCAATCACGAGATCTTCATTCGATGCCGGCGGCGGTGGTGGCAGCCGGTTCGTTGGCGAGTTGGGCTTCGTGGAATCAAATTCGACATGGTTGGTCATGACAGATATTCTCCAGGCACGTTTTAAAAGCAGATCCATCCGTCTCGCGGCACTCGTAATCTCCGAGTTTGGAAAAGCAGTAACCGCCTAGTCCTTTCGCGGATATTTGAGCGGCAGCAGGCAGGCGAAAGTCAGACGCTCGCCGGCTATCTCTTCGAAAATTGCTTCGCCATCTTCGTATTTACCAGTGGGAGAATCGAGCGGCAGCCGCTCATACTCCTCCGCGACGAGCATGAATCTCTCCGGATAGGTCTTTGTGGGGAGGCGGAAGTCCTTTCTCCACCTGTACCCGCACGAAACCGGATCGATCTCGGGCTCGAGACGCTCTTCGACGACAAGGCTCTCACGCCAGTCCTTCGTGTCCTCATTCCAGCTCAGGACCGCAAGGCGCAGCGCGTTCGCCTTATGAAACGGCTGGCCGAGCTCGGGCACATCGAAGCCCGGCCCTTCGACAATGACCGTCCGGTCACCACGCCCATCCGGATCATACTCAACCCAGAGCCGCCTCTCAGGAAGAAGCTGCACATCGAACGCGATCGGGTGCGATAGGCGCAGATGCTCGACGGCATGCTCCTGATAGCGGACTAGGCCAAGCCGCACGAATGGCGAGTATGAATCGCCGATGTCCAGCTCGAGATCGCAGTAAAGGCCGTCACTCTCGGAAAACTGGGGCACGTAAGGCAAGACGATGACGGGTAACGCCGCAACCGCCGAAGCGCTGCGACTCTTTGCCGGTGAGGGACCGTCGCCCTCCGGCAGATGGAGCATTGCCTGGACAGGTGCCGGCGCATTCCGGAAATGACGGGGTTCGATGCGCAGCGGTGCCGGGTCTGT
Source organism: Pseudomonas sp. VEM90 (assembly GCF_054611535.1). Taxonomy (NCBI): domain Bacteria; kingdom Pseudomonadati; phylum Pseudomonadota; class Gammaproteobacteria; order Pseudomonadales; family Pseudomonadaceae; genus Pseudomonas; species Pseudomonas sp. VEM90. Next base: position 142,831 of record NZ_JBTRAR010000007.1, read on the forward strand.
CTTCCGCACCGGATCGGAACCAGCCTGACTGATGAACCGGTGGAACGGTTCGAGGGCGCCGGTCATATACTCGCATACGCCCCTGGGGTCATCGCCGTCCAACAGAACGACCCCAAGCCTTTCATTGGCGCCAGATGCGTACCATTTCTCGCCCAGATAAATCCGCAAATGGGCAGACCGGCGCGTGCTCTCCGCCTGCTCGGGAAGACTGTCCCAGGCGAACAGGGGAAGCGCGCGATCAATGACCGGCGAGGGCGGACGGAAGGTGCAGTCAGTCCAGACCACAGGTGCAGTGGCAAACCGGCTGGATTCGACGTCGTGGCGTCCGATCCACTCATCGCCAACAGGTGCGGTCCTGTCTTTCGGATAAAAACCGGTGAACGCCGACGTCGCCACCATCTTGACCTTCAGTTGCCTCGCCCTGCCGTCGCGGAAGGCGTACGACAACGTACGTAACTCACCAGGAACGCCGGTGGTGGTGAAATGCCGCTGGGCGGCTTCGCTGGGCGCGAATGCCGGCGGCACGATGCGCAGGAGGTCAAGCCGCGCCTCGCCGCCGCGCCGCTCCACCTCGAACTTAAAGAGTTGAGCCGTTTCGCGTGCGACATTGCGGATCCAGCGCCCGTCGGGCGTGCGCGTAACCGTGCCCTCGTTATACTCGTCCCAAACCGCTTCGCAGCGCATGATACCTGTAGACTTGCGGTCGATATCGACACGCCCCGTGAAGAAGGTGGTCGTCCCGTCCTCCTCGCTCGGCCAGCAGCGCATGTCGACTCCGGTACCCTCGAACCTGCCCACCTTATCCGCCCATGTCTCCTGACCAGCGACCGGTTCAACATCAGGATCACCGTTCATGACCGACACCGTCACGGCACGCAGCCCGATTCCGTCGGTCGAGCAAATTTCGTCCGGCGCTTCTTTTGGACGGAAGTCGGGAGCACGAAGCGGCTTTTCGACCGCGTGTACCATATTGATGGTCACCTCAGCCTCGTCGCCGCGCCTATTGTCGCCCTTGAGCTTGAGACGGTAGGTTTCAGCCTTGGGCAGCGTAAACTGCAAATACGGCAGACTGATATCATTACCCTGAGCGTCATCGACCTTGATCTCACGCGCAGTGCCGAGCGAAGGGGAACCCGTACCCGGAAGAAGGTCGATGATAATCGGAACGGCGTCTGCGGGCCGCGACGGAGCTTTCCAGAAGTCGCGATCGGTGGTGGTGGGCAACGTCGTCGCATCCTCGAGCGTGGCCCGATGAAATGCGGCCCTCAACCGGCCGCCATTGGCGTCAGGATGGAATGGAGCGTTCGGGTTTGCCGGGCTGCGACGTACGCCTAGGATGACAACTGTACCCCGCGACTGCCGGAACTTGATCGCCTTATACGCCGCGCTGTCTACCTCGACGTCCGGAAGCTTGCCGGTTTTTAGTGGGACATGCACTAGCTTGTTCCCGTCCAGGTAGCGCAACCCGCCGAGCTTCTGGCCGAAGCGCGCTTCTGGAAACTTGCCTTCGGCTCCGAACAGCCATACGCCCTTCGACCCCGCGAGGGCGCCGCGGGGGCTGTGTTCTTTGAAAGCCGGATCATCCAGCTGGCGCTGCTGTTCTGCGCTGTCGAAGCTCCCGCGTGATGGGGTGATGAAGCGGCGGGCGCTTCCTGCACCATCCCGCAGGACAAGATTCTCGACTGCTTCGCCGACATTATCGAGTTCCAGGTCGTTCGCCAGAACTAAAGGATCCTGCCACCCAAGATGAACATCGGGGGGGGGCAACGGTGCCGACGGAAACAGGTAGGGTCTGGCCCTGGAGTTGCCGATGACGAAGTCCGGGTGGGACGCGTAGTACGCTGAGGCCGAGACAAAATCGGGACCACCGCCGTTTACGTAAACAAGACGACAGCCGCAGGCATACCCCACGTTTTCCCGCAGCGGCGGCATACCGCTCGCGGACCCGGGCTTGGGCAGGGCGTATATCAGGCGCAGCGCGAGGTCGCGGGTCGGATCGATAATTGGGTCCTTCTCCCCGATCCGCTTGGCGTGTACGGCGAGGCTCTCTCCTGCCCATATCACCATTTCGTCTTCGCGGCTGAGGGTGCCATTCTTCTCCTTGACCAGAGCGGTTGTGTAGCCATGGTCGCGCGGTGCCAGCTGGATGATCAGAGGCTCGTCGTAAAATGCCGGGTCAAGCTCAGCATGGCTGCAGACGATCGTTCTGCTCGTCGTCGAACGCCATCGGCGCTGATCAATTTTCAGATTGTCCGCCCCGCGGACGGCCACGGCAAAGTCCGGCCTGAAACCGGCGAGCAAATCGTTGAGATAGTTAATTTCGGTGTTGCCTTTCGCCGCCCGCTCCTCATCTTCCTTAAGCCGCTCCAGATTGGCGTAGTCATACAGGACCAGGCCGCGTCGGTACCGTTTGAGATTTGGCGTTTCGCGATTCTCAGCCGACTGGATCAGGTCGTGCATCGTATTGATCACGTCGTCCGACCGCAGGGCGAAGCGCGGTATGCGGGCGTCGATCTTCGCGCTCAGCTTTAGATAGCCGTTACTGAACGCGCCCACGCTGCTGAGTGTCGCCGGATCGACAGCGGGTCCGAAGTGATCACCCGCCAGGTCGAACGCCGTCCAGGCCGTTTCTCCGCCTATGCGGGTGCCATCTTCTGCGATGAACTCTGCGGATACAACGTCTGCTGCCAGACCATCTAGACTGGAGCGCGGGAACTCGACCTGGACGCCCAGTCCCAGATAATGTGAAAGCGTTGGCAGAGCGAGTAGGCCGCTGAGTTTTCGGCTGGCCGCCTCGGCCGGTGATTCACCCCAATCGTCCGTCGAAGGCTCTGCTTCTGGCGGCTTTGGGTCTCCTTCACCGAAAAGACTTACCCAATGCTGTCGGAACATCGAGCCGACTTCGGCTTCGAACTCAGCGGCAAATTGAACGGCGTCATCGCGCCCGCGAACGGGCTGAAACAGCATCGCGAGGCCGCGATCGAGTTTGTCCAACTGATCCGCCCGTTCGCGCATCGGCTTTTCCCAGCTCCTCGCTTTAAGGGGCGGAGCGAGGCGACCAGGCCCCCGCTTTGTCCAGGTTGCTATGCGTTGCGCTATAACGTTGAGATCCGGCGTCAGCGCTGCGAGCCCGGCCGGCATTCTTGCCTCGTGCCAGGCGATCAGGTGGTCGAGTGCACGTTGAAGGTCCGCGGTTCGCGTCGACGTGAGCCTTATAGTGCCCGGGTACGGCTCTTCGCCCATACCGGATATCGCGTCGATGAGGGCCTGAAAGCCGACGGGCTCAAATATATGCTGCCACATTGCGCTGGCAGCTTCGCGCCGGGTTTTGCCCGCCCAGAGATATGACGGGTCAAAAAAGTGAGCGAGGCCGGAGCGCGCCGTGACAGAGCCGACCTCGGTCACTGTTCCGGCGGTGATCGTTCCGAAGCGGATGCGGACACGTTCGGCCAGCGTGGCAACCTCGGCCGGCCAGTTGCTGATCGGCACGTCTCCTGCAATCTTCAGTGTCGGGGTGACTTGGAGGCCAAGGCGCAACACGCTGGCATCAGCGCCGTCGGGAATGCACAGTATGTCGGTGCCGACCACAGGATCCTGAGCCATCACGCATCCTCCAGAAGGTCTAGGTCGAAGTAGCGGCGATAGGCCTGCCATTCGGTCTCTTTGTTCGGAACGGTCATCTGGATGAAGCTCGGCGTCGCCGGACTGCCCAGGGCTTCAAACTCGGCCGCGTCACTGCCGTTGGAGAGACGATAGCGCGCCGACACGCTGTATTTGAGCCGCACAAAGCCGACCTTGAACGAGAACCGGTAAGTGGTTTCGCCGTAGAGCGCCCCGCCAGGTGTCGTCTGCGTCAGCGTGACACGGATGCTTACGCAGATCGAAAAGCAGGCAATGCTCCCCTCGCCCACGGCCTCGAAGATTGCCGTGACGACATGAGCTTTTTTGCCGCCGTCAGCCTGCATGCTCTGGACACGGATGCCTGCGACAATGCGGCCCTGCGCATCCAACGGGCCGAACTTGATGGCCGCCACCCCACCAAACACGAAGGCGAGATCGAGTGATTCCACCTGCTCGGAAGTGCATGTGATGGTCACCCATCCTCCGCCGCCATATGGCGGGCTCGAAATCAGGAAGGGGCGATCTTTGCTTGCCAGGGCGAAGACGAACCTGGCTTCCCCGCGCGAGACGTTGTCTTTTGAGAACGGCAGAATGGCGGCAATGCGAAAGGCCACGTTGATGAACTGCAGCGCGCCAAGCTGGATGATACCGGCATCATATATGTAGCCGACCTCGACGCCGGGATACTGTGCGGCCGGCTTGAGGTAGAAGCCGCTTCCCTGCGGTGCGAGCCAGCTCTGGAGCTTCTGCACAAACTCCAGGAAAGGCCCGATCTTGACGTTGCTGACAGTGACCGCAAAATCGGGCGCCGCGCCATTTTTCGAGGTGAATCGTGTCTCCTCGAACGAGATCGTCAGCATGTCGAAATTCTTGCCGAGCAGGCGAAGTTCGAAAGGTCTCAGGACACCTAGAATGTCAATTTCGCGCCGTCCGGTTACAATGTCGAACGAGAAGCGTCCGTCGATCCAGAGATGCCAGTTGAATTCAGGGTCGTTAGCGAGGTGACCAGGAGGCGGCTCGGTCGGCCGGCGGGTCGCGATGCCGGTGGCCGGTTTGAAGACCCAGGTGTCGTCAGCATCCGGAAAACGCTTGAGCTCGGATGGCCAGAAGTATCGCGTTTGCAACTTTGTGGGTACGAGCTGAAGGACGAGCGCGCGCACCTCTTCTTCGATCTGTCGCAGCTCGTCGCGGAGAGCCTCGGTCAGGTTCTGGCCAACATCGGTCAAGCCCAGGGCTGTGATCGTGGCGACCGCCTGAGGGAGTGCACCGGTGCCTGCGAGGTACGAATCGATGAGCTTCGTGACCTCATCGAGCGTCGGATCGGGCGACTTCGCAATAGCCTCTACGACCTGCCGTTCCACCCTCAGTGCATTCAGCGCGTCCTCGAGCGCCTCGAGTTTCTTCCTGCCGCCGAGCGCGAGCGCGTAAACCTTCTTGAGAAGAGGGTCAGCCGGCAGCGGGTCTAGGAACGCGGAAATAGCGGTTTCGACGGCGGGATAGACTGGGACGAGATATCCAACGAAGGGTTTAATCGCCTTCGCCAGCGCTGCTTCAATTGCGACGATTATGCCCGCCGTAAAGCCGACGCTTTGCAGAATATATCCGCTCAAATCGCGGTCGAGAAGCGACTGAAATTGACGGATATCGCCCTCCAAAATCTTCCGGAGATGCGCCGGATCGGCGACAGCGCTGAGCTCATCGGCAAGATCAGTCGCCAGCGCCGTCAGGTTTCCGGCGATCACCTCAAGCCTGTCACGCCAGACTTCGCTGCCGATCTTCGCTATCTTGATGGCCCCGACGGCATTGTTCAGGATCTGCGAATGCGCACTGAGCCCCTCAATACCGGTCGATCCCGATAAAAATGCCACGCTCTGAGTAAAAGCGTCCTTTAACGCTGTCCGATCACCCGGGCTAGGCTGGATCTTAGCAAAGATCGCATCGATCACTTCGCACTGATACACGACGGCGGCCAGATTTTCGAGCAGGTCCCGCCTCAGCCGGACAATCGCCGCGACTGGATGGAGATAGGCGCGGGCATCCGTGCAGATCGTATCGACCAAGACGATGAGCCGCTGTCGTTCTCCCGCGATCTCCCGGGCGAGGACCAGCGCGCGCTCCGCGGAAGCGATGAGCGCCACTACGGCGGCACGAAGCGGCCGGCCTACTGGATCCGGCGGCACCTGTATCTGGTTTGCGGCATCGATTATCGCCTGCGCAGTTGCGTTGAGGTCTGTGCTGGACGCCATGACACCGTCACCGATGAACTTGGCCGCATTGCCAACCGCGTCGCAGATTTCGGGGACCGCCTGTCCCTCCTTGGCTAGGCTCGCGATAGCGCTGCTCTTTGCAATGGCGTCGAAAAGCGCGGTGATCCCCCCCAGGATCCGCCCGTACCCCGAGCGCGCGGCCGCGCTGACGGCATCCACAAGACGTGCATGCAGTGCCGAAGCTTTGCTCAGGAGCGGATCGAAGACACGTTCGGAAATTTCGCGGCGGACTAATTCGGAAAGCTCGCTGAGCAGAGCTTTGGCATCAACGTTCGCGATCGGCCATATCGTGGGCAGTAACTCTGCGAGCCGGGCCTTGAGGGCCGCATTGGCCGCATCAGGAAGCCGTTGCAAGACACTCGCTACAAAGTCGCGGGCCTGCTCAAAAGCTAGGGGTCCGGCAGGTGGTGTCACCAGTGGCATCAGATCGCTGAGAACCCCTGCAACGAAGCGGTCCTGGACAACCTGAAGGCGGATATCGTCATTTGCCGGATCGAGCAGTGCGAGGCGCTTTGCGATCAGCGCAACGCCGGTCAGAAGGGCAGATCGAATCGCTTTGCGTCCGTTTTCAAGCGCCAGATCGAGTCTTGCTCGAACGTCGGCTTGCAACGCGAGAGGCTTGTTAATCTGATTCCACGCTTCCTCGAAGACAGCACCGTAGAGCCCCTTCGAGAGCGATTGCAGCGCAGCGGACGGGTCTGCGAATATTTCAGCGCAACTGAGCGTGCCGCTGTCGGCAAAAAGGATTGCGCCAAAGTCTTCGTTATCGATAGCGTCACAGAACGCAAGCTTGAGCCACTCCAGAACAAGTTCACAGGTTCTTGCGGCCAGTTCCCGAGCCTGCGTCTCCGCCCCCTGAAAAACGGCCTCGAAGATGGTGCGGACCTTCGCGATGATCTCTTCGAAGGCGTCGGGAACTGGATCCTTGATGACGCTGGCCACGGCATCGAGTAGCGCCCGGATCTTCGGCACCAACCTATCGATAGGCTCACGGATCTTAACAGCCTCTTTAGCAGCGACGATATCCTTCAGGAGTTTTTCGAACTCTGCAGGATTGCCGCGCAGCGGGGCCATGGCCTGGTAAAGGCTTTTGTAGACCATATCGAGCGACAGGCCCGCACCGATGAGCAAATCATTCGCCCTGTGGATACCGATTTCCAGACGGGCGACCAGACCCGTCGTCCCACCGTAAAGCGAGTCGAGCAGGCTGGCGGCGACCGCCTGAACCAGCTTGAGATCGTCGCGCGCGCCGAATAGCGTCTCATCGAGCAGTTTGGGGGCTTGCGTGAGCGATTGAACCGCAGCTGCGACCTCGACGATCTTCGACAGCTCGACCACCCCGAGCAGCTTGGCGTCGCCGAAAAACTGCGCAGGGTTGAACGAGCCCGCGGCGGCATCGCTAAAATCCAACTCGGCGCCTCTGAGCGCGGAATCTTTTCGACCGCCGATCGGCCCCGTTATTCTTGAGATTGCGGCGACGTTGAGATCAGGAGAGGCGATGCCACCGCTACGATCGGACCTGGCGGAGGTGCGCAGCGCCAGGGCATTCTGTTTTAGCGTGAGAAATATTTCGTGCGGAGTTTTGATGCCATGGTCCCGGTATCCATCGAAGTAGCGGACTTCGACCTGACCGTGCGGAAGACCGAGCATCTGTTCGATGCTCTGCATGCTGACATAGCCGCGGTCCATAAGCGGGTAGAAGGGTGGCTGATTGGCGCCCTCCATTCGGCCATCAAAGGCGAAATGCTCTTCGCCGTCGGGGCCGTCGCGCCGCCCCTGCGCTGCGAGCACCCAGCTTGAGGTGTCGAAACTCGTGTCACCTTCGCGACTGGGTTCCGCGTAGCGGTGCCGGGCGCCTCCAAGCCAAGCGGTTCGCTGCTGATCAACCTCTGAGTTGTAGTACTCTACCAGCGCTCGCATGGCGTCGCGACGGCCCACGGTGTTGTTCATCACGAAGATGAACTTGCTTCGAACACTCCCGGCATCCTCGGTGGACCATTCAAACTGTATGTCCGAAATCGTCGTCCCACTCACCGTTTGCGGCCAAAAGATTGACTCTTTAGGGAGCGGATCTGAGTCGGCCGGGAGCTCCAACGGAACATTTACGGGCACAGTAAGGTCAGGTGTGACGAGTGTGTTCAGCTGGACGCGGCGTGGTGGGAACTGCCGGCCGTCGTAGGGCTGATATGGCCCAGGATAGCTCCGTGGCTTGCGCGGCGTGACGATGAAGCGCCGCCGGATGGAATACGATACCGGATCGCCAAGATAGTCGGGGTAGATTGCCCGCTCATGCACGGTCACAAGCGAGGCACGAATGCCGAGAGGGAACAGATAGCCCTTCTCGACCGCCATGACCTCGGTCTCGCGCCCGAGATAACCCCGGTACACCAGGCGTTCTAGCAGAACGCCAATCGGATTGCCGTCCGCAGCCCAGAAAATACTCGGCGGATCTCCCCGCCAGGCCAGCGCCGGAAGCCCGCCGAGCGCGCTGATGATGATGTCACCCTCATCGAACGGCCGGATGACTGCGATGCCGGCATCCTGATTGGCGTAACTGTGATTCTTATCGATTTCGGTCAGGAAGCCGACCTCTATATCCGGGCGGACCACAGTGGGACGCGGGGCAGCGGCGACTTCGGGTTCAGGTTCAGGTTCAGGTTCAGGGCCAGCCTGCTGTAGGGCGTCGGTCGAATTCGGCGACGGCAGCCCCCTCAGAGCGGGCCAACCGGGCAGCGAGGTCTGCAGCATAATGTCCCAATGGTTCTGTCGATCGAGCGACAGGATCACACCGCCACCCTCGGGCTTGTTCAGGAAGAGTGGGAGGCGCTTTGGTTCAAAGCGAGTCGACCATAACGCGACGACCGACGCCCTGCCTGCCCGATTGAGCCGTGCTGCCCACAACGGCACGGGCCCGGACCGAGGCGGGTTTACCGGAACGTCCCAGCGACCGGCCGACGATGGTGAGAAAATGAGCCGGCCCGCCATCTCAAGAGCGGTTTCATCCTCACCCGGCCCCTCCAGATGGGCAACCAACTCCGTCTGCGCGGCGGCAAAAGTCAGATCCGCCATTTTGGCGGGGTAGTGATTCGGATAGGCGGCCTTCAATTGGTCGGCAATCGCAACACTGACATCGGCGCGTCGATGAACGATCGGCCTGAGTTTCGACCAGTCGGTTAACTGGTCCAGAAAGATAAATGGCTTCCAATTCGCCGCATCTGGGATCTCGAACACGAGACGGGACGGCTGCGACATCCGGACGCGCATGGCGCCCCAGCCCTGTGCGGATTCGCAGGCACCGTCACCCAGCGGCTTGTCTTTGATCTGTTCCGCGATGTGCTGCGGAGGAAATATGACCTTCAGCCTGCGGTCTTTGACTGCGCTGATGCGACTGAGCCTGGGTTGCTGTGTGCCCGATCCGAGATTGCTGCATCGCATCCCACGCACGCAGAAGATCATATCGACATGATCCTCCGGCCGGATCGCTCTGATGATGCATCCGCGTTCGTGGTTGGTAATCCGATAGACTTCGCTGATGGGATCGCTGGCTCCGTTGTGAGGGGCGCGCGGTAACGCGACCGTTACGAGCTTGGCCGGCTTGCCAAAGTCCCAGACAGAGTCTGTCATCTCACCACCTCCGAAACGAATTTCCGAACTGGTTGGTCACGAAGTCGTCACTCGGCGAGAGGCGTCAGTCTCTGTCGGCAAGCAACAGTGCACATCCGTACGAAGACATGACTACGTCGTCGCACCTTTTCATTCTGCACTGAAGAAAAAAGTCCCCGACTTATTACTCCCACTCCCTGGAGAATGGTATTGATTACGCATAAGTCAAAAAGATCAATGACCCTATCGCGGCTTCTCGATCCACTCAAGTTACGATGTTCCTCGCCCGCTTGCGCTGGGCAAGAGAACCCGACGGCATGGCTCCGCAGCGATCCGCAGCTTCGTTCGCTGCGCCGGATGAGATTACGATCCGCTCGACGCCCAAGCACTGTCCGGCGATGTTCAGCACTCAATTTTCTTTGCTAGGAGATAATGCGGGCGAAATCGAGTCGGGCACTTGATGTAGGCGGAGGGGCTGCGCTCGCAAACTGACTGTCGACAGCGCGCAGGGGCTTACGGCGGAAAGCCAACAATGCCTTGCCCAACCACTTCGCGCGACAGCTCAAGATCAGTGAGCCAAAAGAAGGTGTGGGTGATAGACATTTCCGATACACCTATCACCACGACCTGCCATTCGACCTGTTAGCTCTGATAAGTCACCGCCCGTATGGCAACCTATGCGTTAACCGCCGCTGATACGGCAGTGAGCTCGAATCGGACAACGCTGGCCGTCTGCTCTCGAACCAGCCCGTTGGTGGATATCGAGAGACACGACTAGAGCCTAATGCTTGCCATGAAGTAGTCGCCCGCGCACAAAAGCGAACAGATAATCTGCTCCCTCCTTGTCTTGCTGACACATCAATGCCTATTACGACTGAAGGATTCGCTTAAGCTCGGAAAGATGAATGCGCCGGGCATCGAGATCAAGCTCCTCGGCGGCGTGCCAAATTGCTTCAATCTTTGGCCTCACTGCCTTCGCGATCCGCTGACGATCAACTTGGATAAGCCGCCGGCCGAGTAACGTGGTTAATGGTTTAGCGAGGTCAACCCAGCCATCTTCGCCGTTTTCCTCATAGGTGAAGTTCAGCCTCGTACCTGTCATGCGACATGCGCCATCGACGACAATCCCACCGTTTTTTTTCCAGATAATACAGAGGTATTCGTTTTTTTCTGTGGTGTCGAGAGATACTGGCCAGCTCTCAAAAGACCAACGCTCTATCCCCTCCCCGCCTTGCCCGTCAGCTCCATGCTCAACTAACACCTCGTCATGGTGTTTTTTCGCTCGAGCTTCAGCTTCAGGCCCAGGCCTTGAAGTGTACAGAAGAGCATAGGCGTTCCGTCCTTCTAGATCGGCCACTGAATAGTTTTCGAAAGAGAACGGTCCCCTTCGACTATAATCAGGGCGCCCATCCCGATTTTTCTCGTAAGCCTCAGTTGCATTAACTAGGTCTTGGTCAGTGATTGGCCTGCTGTCGCTCGACAACCAGAGCTGATCGAACCACTCTTGAGCTGACTCGACTTCCTTACTGTCGAAGGTTTGAATGGCCGCTTCGAGCCAGTGAGCAACTTCAACCCCTTCAAACCCCAACCCATTCGCAGACACATTTGCTGAGCCGATGATTGCTGATGTGGGACCTACTAACAGTTTCGCGTGTAGCCGGTCACACTGCCGGATCTGAACATGAGCCGATGTCTTCGCTCGATCTACTAGCAGCTTAATCACAGCAGGGTTCGTGCCCCCGCTTCTGAGATTACATATGGCACGTAACGGCTTTCCGCCATCGGGATGGATAATTGCCTCCGCACCTTCGCCCCAGAATGCAATAGCCACGTCCAACGATGCCTCCTCCTCGACCATCGTGCGAAGTGCCTTCGGATACTCTTTCGGGCCAACGAACATTGTCCTCTCCTTTGCTTGCAATCAAACGTGTATCATGAAATCGAACTACAGGGATGCAAACATTTGCTCTCCGGCTAGCTTGACCACGGCACACCCACGGCACATTGAGTAAAAAACTACTATATGCAAAAATAAACATAGCCTGATGACCGGGTTCGATCACGGCCTGCGCCACTGACTCTCAATCGCCAATGACGTCAAATAGAGAAAAACAAGCAGTGGGCGGAGCCAGCTATCTCACATAAGGCTCAATTTTTAATCTTGGTCTATTTGTACGGAACCCTGTTGGCGTGTTCAACGCCCTAAGCTTTATTATCAGATCGCTCAGAGCAACTCCGACTTCATGATTCTCAGAAACAAATACTCTCAGATTTACACGCACACCCTAGAAAATTTTGACTTTATAATACGGCATAGCTCATGTGTAGGGTGTATTAATAAGCCGCCCTGAGGCGGCCTATCTATTCACGTTGGGGAGACTTATCGGGCGATCCAGCCCTCTACTTCATCAGCGCCATACTCAGCTTTCCACTCCTTCAGCAGCTTGTGATTGCCACCCTTGGTCTCGATTACCTCACCATTGTGCGGGTTCTTGTACTGCTTGACCTGACGGGCGCGGCGCGGGGTTTTCTCTATGACAGCGGGTACTGTGCGGCGACCGGAATTCGGATCCAGCAGATTGATGACGTCACGCAGACTGAAACCGTATTCGGCAAGGAGTTCACGCAGCTTGGTTTCAAATTGAATTTCTTTTTGCAGCTCAGAGCTGCCCTTCAGTGCTTCAAGCTCAGCGAGCTGGGCTGCCAGTTGCTGCTCGAGCTGACGGAATTCTGCAAGGCGAGACATAGATGTTTCCTCAATACCATATGAAAGGGATGCAGCTACTTTAAAGCATTCAGGCACTGCCTACTTAAATTTTATGGGCTTACTGTCATCGCTTTTAGCTTCGCGCCTCTGAATGGCCGCTTTCGACACAAAGCTGTCGCTTGCGAAGGGCAGCAATCGGCCAGAACCGCCCTCAGGAAAGTGATTCCGACCGCATGTTGCTTGGGATGCTTTCCATTCCAGTTGCTACTGATCAACATCCGGATATGGCCAGATCTGAATCGCAGACTTGGCCAGCAACGCTCCCCTAGCCAGAATCTCCTGCTCCGACCATTTTTCATGGTCATGCAAGTCACGGCTGAGATTCAGCTTGCTCCACTTCAAGAGTTCCGGCTTCTTGGCTAGCCAGGCACAGTTGGACAATGCAGGGTTCAGGCTGCTGGTCACCAGTGTCAGATTGCCTAGCGTGTGCTTGATTCGATCACGACGCTGGCTGAGTTCCACCTTAGCCAGGGGATCATTCTGCACCTCTGCAGGCAGCGGCCAGTGCTCCTGCCACTTCACCGGCAGAATATGCTCGATAGTCAACCCCTTCGGCAGGCTGACAGCCTCGCTTTTAGCATGCGCCAGCGCCCGCTCCAATGCCGTGAGCACCGCCCGCACACGGTACTGCGGCCACCACTGGTACAGCGGGTAGTCAAGTAGCGCATTGCTTAGCTCATCGTCTTTCGGGAAGCGCACACTTTCCCCTTCGCTGGGAAGAAGGAACGCACCGACCTCTTGGGCCGTAATCTGCTTTTTCCGTTCAAGATGACGAATCAGATCTAGGAATAATCGGTTGTAGTTCTTGGTGGTCAGGCCACAGATCATCCGACGGAACAGATAGGACTCAATCACCGTCAGGATCGCCTCAAACTCGGTTTGCTGCTGCAGACGCAGTCTCTGGCTACATAGCAATAGCAACGGATAAACCGTCGAAGTATCAACCACCACGAGGCGCGATAGAAAACGGGCCAGACGAGATCCTGCCGAGGGCGAAGAGAACTGGCGAAAATGCTCGGCATAGGCCTTGAGCAGCTCCATATGCTCACTGGCAGAGTTGGCCGGATCGATAAAACAAGAGCCCCAGTCGGCGGTGAACTGCACGTAGTTCTTGTATTCGTTGAAGATGTGGCCGACACGAATATCGCGGCGCATCGCCAGGGTCAGGAAATGGCGGATGAAGATGTCAATGCGTGGACGGTTTTCCCGCCCCTGCTTGACCTCTTCACGCCAAAACTCGCGATCAAACTCCGCCCAATGCTCTTCGTACAGCGTATCGATATCACCGCCTTCGCTTTGAGCGCGCCGAAACAGAAAGTTCTTGATCAGGTCCGCCGGCAGCAACTGCGTGCCACGTGCATTGAGAGTCTCAAAGATCACTTGCGATTCGTCGTCTTCGCCGAGATCAATCACCACCAACTGCAAGCCATTGCGAACCACCGCCCAAAGCGCGTCCAGCTGTTTCTCCGGCGACTCTTCGGCGTCTGCAGTCCCCAGCCGCAACCACCCCTCAAACTGCCCATAGAAGTACAGGTAGGCACCGACGATACCCTGATCGTAGCTGAAGTCCACGCCCTTCTTGCTCGCCTGCTGCAGCAACGCATCCGGGCTGCCCGCGCCATGTACCAAGGCAAACGCGTGACGATCGGCATTGGTTGGCAACAGTTTGGGCACCTCTGACGGGTCATCGACCATCGTGTCACTGTTGGAGACCATCGACTCGAATCGTCCGGCAAAGCGCTCGCTACCTCGGTTGCGGCAAAGGTCGCGGGCAGCGATTAGAAGTAGCTGCAAGGTGGTGAAGCGTTGCTGCCCATCAATGACCTGACGGCCCTGCACCGAACCGGTGTCATTGCGCAGTTGCTCAAGCACCACGGCACCGAGGAAGTGCGGACGCAGCTTCTCACCAGACAGCACCACATCGAGCAGTCGCTCGAAGTCCTCCCACAGCGGCTGCCAGTTATCCTCACGCTTCCAGACATAGGGTCTCTGGAAAAGCGGGATCTGGTAGCACACCGTGGGTTCGAAGATCCGCAGCAAAGGACGGCTATTGGCTTCCATCGTTCATTCAATCCTTAGTTAACTATTAGCGCAGCCGACTCATCAGCAACTGCTGTCTCGCTCGCGTACAGCCTACGTACAACCGGTTGCGGAATACCTGCTGACCAAGATCGTACTGGTCGATCATTGGCAACAGCACGACATCGAACTCCAATCCCTTCACATGCAGCACCGAAGTGAAATGCACCAGGTACTTCTTCGACAGATCAATCTGCTCAGATACGCTCATCTTGCGGAAGCTGCCCTCCAGCTCCTGCGCACATAAAACATGCAGGGACCGAGCGGTTTCCTGATCAGGCAACACCACAGCAACCGAGTGATTTTCAGGGATAGCGGAGATCACATCGCACAGATATCTGAACTCTTCTTCGCGCCGGGCAAAGCCAAGCAACGTGTAAGCGCCTTGCTCGCTGACCTGATCATGCAGAAGGGCAGCATCCAGCTCATGTACATCCGTATTAGCTCCGCGCTCGAACAACTGACGCAGCACCGTACTTAGCGAGGCCAGATCCGGCCGGCCTTTCTGCCGCAGATTCTCATCCAAAGCCACAAAATCTGGGCGTTTGCCAATCGGGAAGCAATCCGCTATGTGCATTTCCGCGCTTTGCAGCAACTGCTGCGAACGATCTCCGACCACAGTGATTGCGCTGTAACGCGGATCAGCCTGGGAGGTCATCAAGTAGATCTGCTGCTCGCTGAAGTCCTGCACTTCGTCGACAAACACGCTTTGATAGAAAGGGGCCTCGCGCAGGCTGACGGGAAGCCTAGCTGTTACTCCGGCACTCAGGTCGTGAGCCAGGCAAAGCAGCAAATCGATATCCGAATCGCACAGGCGTTGCTCTTCAAGACGCTCCAGTACCTCCCATGCAACGGCCTCATCAGGGAAGCTGCCGGCGTATTCATACAGCGCCTTGGCGTACAGCCCCGCGAAGTTCTTCAGCGGCTTGGCCAGATGGTCCAACGCCGCCTGCCGGAATACTTTAAGCACCGAAGTACGTGCCTCTTCGTCCTCACCAGGCAACACCTGACTACCGATGCCACTGCTGACCTTCAACCACTTCAGCGCTCCGTCGTCCAAGTAGAGCAGGGATTTTGGCGTACCAAGCGCAATGAACAGCTCATTGACTGGTATGAATTTTGTGTCATACCACTCACCAGTCGCTAACGATGGCAGCAAAGCGCGGACACTCACGCCCGCGAGTGATGCCTGCACCGCATCATTGAAGGACAATGGGTGGTTATCCGCCGAGAGGTACTGGTAGCGACTGCTCGACACACACGGTAATGCCTCGGCGCCCTCAGCAAGACCC
Organism: Pseudomonas sp. VEM90; assembly: GCF_054611535.1. Lineage (NCBI taxonomy): Bacteria > Pseudomonadati > Pseudomonadota > Gammaproteobacteria > Pseudomonadales > Pseudomonadaceae > Pseudomonas > Pseudomonas sp. VEM90. The sequence continues at coordinate 158,460 of NZ_JBTRAR010000007.1, forward strand.
GTCCTGTACAGTACCAAAACCTGATTGGGTTGCTGGAACAAATCGACGGGTAACTCTGCCAGCCTTAGCGCCAGCTCCGGAAAGCCCTCGCCATAGGCCATTTGTTCCCCCAGATGAATACTCAGGGTAGCCGGCCCCAGAATGCGCTGCGCCAGCGCCTGAATTCTGTCCAACAATCGGGCCGCCAACCGAAACAAGGCTCGCTCCGCAGTCAAAGGCGAGAGCAACTCTTGCACCAGCTCATCAATGCTGGCTGCAAGCGCTTGGCGGGCAGCGGCAAACTGGCTGCGCTGCTGGGCAGTAAACCGTTGCAGCTGCTCACTATCGACCTCAACCATCAGCTTCTGCAAGTCGGCGGCAATCACCCGCGCCAGCGCAAGCCGTGCGGCATTGAGCCAGGCCAGCGTGGTGGTCAGAGAATGTCCATCGTCGCTGCTGTGTTTGAAGCGTTTCCCAGAACCGCCCGAAGACTCCAGATGACGATAGCTGCGAAGCTTGTAACGCAACTCGTGATACTCAAGGACCGGCAATCCGGGCATACCTAGGCGGCTGCAGGTTTCTTTCAGGTATTGGATCAGCTCGGTGGTGCGAACAAAGCCGACGCTGCCTTCCTGGGAAAACTTGCCGGCAAACTCGCCTTCCCAGTAGTCGAAGTCGTCGCCAAGAATGGACCTGAACGTCTCACGATCCGACACTTCATTCGAGTTAAAATCACAGAGCATCTTGGTCCGCCCGAGCGCAGCCGAGGTCTTGCCTGAGCCCGCAACGCCCTCGACCCACATCGGCCCAACCGGTGCCCGGGAAATGATCTTGTCCTGATTCGGGGTTCGATTGAGAAAAAAGTGCTCATCCAAGCTCATCCGCTCATTTAGCTCGCCGCCAACTTCATCGTCCATTTCATCGAGATCGGCAATCGCCAGTGGCGAGTGTTCTTCCTCGTCATCATCGAGAATCTGCAGCCGCGGTGAGGCAGGCACGGGCGATGTCTGCTCGACTGACTCCTCCACTGGCTGCCCGTCTTCTGGTACATGCGTAGCAACGAGAACCTCTGTCACTTTAGTGTTTGATACCCCGGCTTCGTTACCTGTTCGCTGTCCAGGTTCGAATGGCTCCTTGCCAATGGGCGGCACAACGGCGACAGGCTTACCCGCAGCCTTGGACTTTGCAGGTTTTTTACTTGGGACGGTGGATTGCTTGCCAGCAATGTGCTGGTCTGCTGAATTAGACTTAATCAAGAAGGCTCTGAGATCCATGACCTTTCCCTGGCCGTTAGCATTCTCCACGCCCACCGCCAGAAAGTTTCGCGCATGCCGCTCCAACTCTTCGAAATCATGGCGACGAAACTGGCGGGCCTCAGTTACCCGGTAATCACCCCAGGCCTTGGAAAAGCCCTCAAAGCCCATGCCTGCCACAGCGCAAAGGCGACCCACGGGTGAGTGGGGGGTGGCATAGCCCGAGCTGGCTTTGGGGTACACCAGCGAGTCCATACCCAGGCGGAACGTAGCAATCCCCTCGTTCTCACGCTCGATCACCAGCGCCTTGCCATAGGCGTTGCGCTTGAGATTCCGGTAAGCCAAATCGCCCTCACGGATCATCCGCTCGGCGTAATCGATAATACCTTCAAGGACCTCCAGTTCTTCACGGGCAACCTCGCGCAGAGAATTTTCATTAATCTGATTTGGCATACCTGTCACTCCTTATCCTTAGTGGAAAACGTCCACGCCCCGAGGTAATCATCTTCCCAATTCCGCTTGGAGAAGGGTGTGCGGTATTCGATGGCAGCTTCTCATAGCAGCAGTTTGCAGCACTCAGGCTCATCCCCAGGGTTTGAAAAACCATTTGGCGGCACGTGTATTGGGCGTGTATCACGTCATAGGCGTCATCCTCGCGTCCAAACGCTCCCTAATGCTTGAGTGCCCTTATTTAGTGGAGGCCTTAGAGCCACAATGCCCACCTTCCGAACCAGTGTTGCATAGTCTGCTTTTGGCCGATCGCTGCTATCTACCAACGGCAGCTCTGGATCGACATCTGCCACTCACGGGCATCCACTTTAGCGTTAGTCTTCAACAAAAACACTACTCACTTCGCAAGGTCGATTGGTAGTCGTATCGTGACACCATCATTAATATATAACAACTCCTGTTTATTTAAATTGCTCTCAGCCAACAAATAGGCTCCATCTACACTTAGAAGCACATGAGCTTGCCCTTGATGATTTTCGCTTTTGAAATCAACAAGCCTTTCGGTCATTATTTTTTCGAATCTCAGCATTCCGGTATAATAGGATAGCACCAAGGCTAAACCTGCGATCAAATAGCTATAATCTCGTACGAGCGACTTCCTGAGAGCAATTCTCTTCTTATCTAGAATTCTTCGGACTTGCGTTCTGGGACGAATTAATATGCCACACTTCAAAAAGGCAGCGACAGCCATTCCACTAGCCGATACCCATGTAATTTTCCCCACAGAAGAATAATTGAATTTTAAGTATGAAAAATTAATCGCAAAAATAAAAATAAATACAAAAGACACCCAATAAATGAGCTTTTCTGCTGTATTGGTTTCCCTGTGCATTCTTCTCGCCGGCTTCTTCAGCCAATTTGGCAGTAGTTTACTTGCTGCAAAGGTCAAAGCTGCAAGCGGGGCAAGCGCAGAGTAGTAAAATTGTGATATGGAAAATGAGAGAACCTTCGCGACTATATAGCAGAATGTAAGGTAAAATGTAAATGTACCAACAAAGCTCGCCACAAACTTAAGCGATACTATTGAAACAATCTCCAGCGGCACTTCCATGAGAAATCCGACATAATGAACCGTACCAAGGGAAAGGAATACCAATGCGGCCTTGGCTATGGATATGGCAACGGCTCTATCTCTTGGTGTTTTTGTTTGGGATACAATTTTTTTTAGCAAAGGAATATCTCGCACTTCATCGCTCGAGGCAGTATCACTGCCAAATCATGACAACAGAAACTTGAATCTTTCTAAAGATTGACCGCAAAGCGTCTCGGTAGCATACCTACAACTCCTAAATTGGTGCGCAGAACACCAGTTTCGATAAAAGCGTTGCGTACCCCTTCATCGATCATAGCGATATCACCCTCACGATCGACGACCACTTTTTTCTTCGGATCATAAGTATTATCTCGTGCCACTTTCGAATAAACATTCACCCCTGTTGTGAATCCGCGTGCGTAGTCATCGAGCCGATTTTGACCGGAGTCACTGAGCGACAAAATTGTGGGGCACTTCTCACTACCAAGACCGTGAACCCGAAAACTTTCGTTATGACCGCTCGGCAAATTTTCTGCGTTTACAGTGAGACTTACAATGCAGAGCAACGCACTTAGAGTGATCCTTATCATTAGACAGTAAGCTTGAAATGGCAAAACGCCATTATATGGCGGAGCAAATTATTTGACAAAATTTTAGAGAGTCCTCAGTAATGGACGGGGCGCGGCTACCCAACGCACCGGCATTGAGTGAATAGGACTTCATCGTCCTATGGCAATTCGGACTGGTCCAGCGGCACTCCGAACGGCAGCGATGGTTTGAAAGGAGGTATTCAGCAGGGGGGCTATCTTCCGCGCGACGGCCTATCAATGAGTGGTTCCGTCGCCACAGCCAAAGGCTCTCAGTTGATATTCAGTTACGGCCTGGAATAGAGACTCAGCAATAAGACGCAACCTTTCCACTTCGATAGCAGGCGCGCCAGTATCCCGAGCTTCGTGGTACCGCCGCATTGCCTCTATAGCCTCGGTGTACGCCTGGTGGTCGGGCCACAAAATTTTGGACGAATTACGCATCAGTGCCCCAACGTCAGTGAATCGGTTCGGACAGACTGCCGGGTTCCAGCAATTGGAAATCTACGACCGCGTGACACATGGAGTCCACCAATAATCGGAAACGCTTTACTTCCCTAGGAAACGGCCTTCCATCTGATCGTGCCGATATGCCTTGTTCGCAGACTTCGCGCAAAAGCGGCTCGCCAACAGCGAGCCATGCATTCCGAGGTTGGTCTCATGCTCTGCTCCGTGCACAGAGTAAAACCATTATAGGGCGCTAGCGAAGGGATAGGGGCGCGAAGTACACCTGAATTCCGCAGCGAAATCCAGTGAAGGGTCGAAAGCGGCCATCGCAAGACCAGGTACTTCCCGAGCAACTGTCGCTCAATGAGTAGTTCTGCCGCCCTTGCCGAAGGCTTTCATCTGGGAGTCGGTTAAAGCCTGGAACGGAGATTCAGCAATCAGACGCAACCTTTCCACTTCGATTGCAGGGGCTCCTGTATCCTGAGCTTCGTGGTAGCGGCGCATTGCCTCAACGGCTTCGGCGCACGCCGGGTGGCCTGGCGGCAAGATCTCAGGGAGACACTGGATGGACGCAACGCATTTCCTGGCTCGAAGCTAGCCAAGGTGAGCGCCAATATGAACGTGCTCGCTTAGATCCTGAAGCGGATCATGAAAACCACCGGCATTAGCGGTTTGATGAAAACAATGTCGGCGGAAAAAACTCCTTGTATACGACTGCAAGACAGTTAAACCGCGCGGACGCGCTTCAAGTCATAGACGAGCAGCCATGACACTGATAATGCCGTCGTCCGGCCAATGAGTGACGTTGTCCGAAAAATACCACGCTCACGGGCATTTTACAAACTTTGCCCCCTAAACAGACTGAAGGTCTATCGCATCCTTGATTTTTTTATGCAGCACACTCTGGGACAAATCATATCCTTCAGCGGACAAATTATGCAATTCGGAGCACGCGGTTTTATTCAACACTTTAAATATAAACAAGCTGGCATTTACTGACCACATCTGCATATGCTCAATGCACTTCTTGTAACGTTCGCACAAATCAAGTATGAATACCAGGTCTTCTGACTCGCGAATTGTGTAGCACTCATCTTCTCTACCGACCAGCCAGGACGTAGATTGATGTGCCGGGTGCACGACCTGGCACAATTCAGAATATAGATCTTTGAAAGGAAGATCAGCACCATCCAGTTGTGATATATAATGGCTTGCAGTCTTTGCTTCGTGACTCTTCGGCGCCGATTCGAGTTTATTTAATTTTCGCGCATAGCTGAAGTGAATTAAGCAATCTTCCAACTCCTCGCTCACGGCCCTCTTCAAGACAGGGCGACGCAAAAGCGCCTCTTCAATATACTTTAATGCTTGTGCTAAAGTTAGAGGCACACCTCCCAATGCATCGTATGTATCCGCCGTGCACTCCAGAAGACCTCTCAAGCCAGAGCAAAAGGCAATATAATTCGGCTTGGTTACTGAACTATCATAACAAAGCTCATACCACTTACTATAGCGAATCAAATTAGATGTCGCGGCCCAATGCGAGCGATTCAAAATCTCAAGCCAATAAACATAGTTCGCTTCGAGCTCGCCAAGCAACTCAAAGTCATCTATGGATATAAATTGATATTTTTTGCCATAAGAGTCTCCTAGTAGTTTTTGCACGATAGGCGGAAATATTTCACCAGCCTTCCCAAAAAAATCTCTAACTTCTTTCTTCACAGAAACCTCCTTTTAATACAGATATGGCTGACTTCTTAGTCAATATTGGACGCCTTTTTGACAGGAGTATAATACTTCGCACCAAGGCAATCTGCCACCACCCATATTCCGACGGTCCTCGAATAACTAGCACTTCCCGACGGCTGCCCAAGATCGAAACGATCATCCACGACCGTCAGCTTTCGACCCATAGCAGTCCTTCACCGAGGACAGCTATCGGCCCGAAGCAGCCCTTCGATCTGCCTAGGAAACTTGGGGCAACGTACGATTGCATTCATTCATTCATTCATTCATTCAATCAATCAATCAATCAATCAATCAATCAATCAATCAATGATCGGCGTCATCGCTCATCTTGCAGCCGCGTTTTAGCTAGAAATATACCCATCAAGTAATTTAGCTTTTGGAGGTAATAAATATCTCAAAATACCAAGTCACTGACACCCCCTGATGATTAAGTGTCGAATAGATGCTGGCAAATATTGTGTCACCCTCACTCAGATCCCGCCCTTGAATTATTTTGATGCCTTCATCGACCAGGTCAATTGTGGTGTAACAGCGCACGTCCCTTTCCTTCCCCTAATACAAAAGAATCGATCTATAAATAATATGGTGATTCGGCGTTTTCGCTGGGAGTCGTATCCTGTAAGGCCTCCCTCAACTCAAGCAATACGATCTGAGACTTATCAACCATTTCACGACTAACGACAGGCTCCGCGCCATGAATGATTGCGTTTCTAAGGGTAATCAAATCTTTCAATTGAGCAAAAAGATGATGCTTAATTCTCCTCCCTCGCCAGAGCATCTCTGCGAGGCGAGCATTAGAGACGCGTTTATATTTAGGCGCTGAATCCGTTGCTTCAATGAATGGCTTCAGCGAGCCAGTAGCGCCAACCAAAATCCTTTCGATTTCATTATATATTCGCAAGAAATTTTCTAGGCTCCCTTCAGTGTTCTGGAGGCTATGACCTGGGTCGATTTCATTTTGAATCGCTTGACTGGCCGCTTCAACATTATGAGGAGTTACCACATCTAAAACAAAAATGGAAATTGCTGCAAACGAAATAGCAAAGCTTGTCTGCGCTGTGTTCATCAGCGCCGTTAGAATCAAAGCGCCCTTAGCTCCCTCTTGAGCGATGACCAAATTAGTTAGAATAATGGTAAGTCCCACCAATAGCGTAATTACTATTAGTTGCTTGAGGTAGCGGCCTTCCACTTTCTCAATGGAGACTGCTCGAGTTTCATCGTTTCGAGCCTCGCGAAGCAGTTCGCTACGGAAGAATAAGTACCCAGTAAGAGTCAGCCCATAAACCGCTGCAATTACTTGGGCGGATGTCGAATACAAATACATGATTTGATTTTCGTTGAGTTCGAACCATGCGTCATTAAGCGCCACAATGGTCGATATAGTGCTTATCGCAATCAACGCCGTTGCAGTAAATAATGCAACGGCAGTGCTAGATATGGAATGCAAGCGCATATAACTCATCCCTGATTTGGTTTCCTAGGTTGCAGGCGCTAGCCTGAGACTAGCACTCCGAGATTTCGCCGAGAAGGCATTATGCCACCATTAACCCTTTATTGCTAAGGGGTTGTGATGGCTTTTGAGCCGTTAAGTGGTTAGAGATCCGGACCCTGTTTGCACACTACACCGACTTCCTGTCCATCACGGCTTAATCCTGTGCTATCCCTATCGAAGGATAAAGGCTAAACGATAAGATTTTCGAAGCAGACCCAAGATTGGCCGCGAAGGTGGTTTCTATCATGTGCGTTTTCTACGCGGCATCAGGGTAAGACTCGCGGCGTTCCCCGCCAGAGATGCTGGCGCAGTCGACAGCTTAAGATCGGCACTCAGCAAAGCGAATGAAGACACCAGGGCGGAACTCCGACTCTGAATCACACTATCTTGGAGTCAGCACCCGATGTGTACCTCAAAGCAGTTGCTGACCTTGGGCTCACAGCCGCTGAGTGCATTGCTGTGGAGGATTCCGTGCCTGGCGTCCAAGCTGCAATTGCTGCCGGCTTCACCGTCATCGCATTTGCGTCCCAGGTTCCCAAGCATCGCCTGGAGACCGAGGGCGCTCATTACGTCGTGGAGAGCTTCAATGAAATTGCGCTCGTGATTGAGCAGCTATGCGCATCACGCGCAGAGTCCGCACTCCCGCGCCTCAAAGCTGATGCTCTAGTTTAAGGCGTAACGCGATCAGCAGCTGACAATCCACTCCAACGCGAGGCCCAGTGGTGCCTCCAGAAGTTTGTTCTAGCGTAGGCTGCTACCCACCTCCCCTTGTGCAAGCCCGGCCGGACTGAACTGAAACGGTAGCAGCCCGTACTCTCTGGTCCTAGAGGGTTGGCGCCCCTACGTCTCAGCACAGGGTCGAATCCGTTGCTTGAAGCTGGCGCAGGGGCCCGTAGATAAGGGCGCCGTCCGGTGACCACACAAAGTGAAGCTGTCGTAGACAGCGTAACGACGTTACGATAATCTTCTTTTCGTAATGTCGTTACGGAGTCGCCATGAGCGCTAAGACAGTCGCACAACGGGTCAAGCAACAGCGGCAATGTCGACTCGATGAGGGGTGGGAAGAGGTCCGTGTCTGGGCCCCGAATCCTCAAGCAGCCGATGCCATCCGCCAATTTGCCGAGTCGCTGAGACGCGAAGCCGAAAAGCTCCCTGGCCTAGATGAGGTGTGTAAATCCATGGATCAAGATCTTTATCAGCGTATCAAGAGTGCAATCTTGCAGCAGGGGTCGTCTGCCTATTCTGCACAGTCGGGGGCCGTGCTTGACCTGCTGTCCGAACTCGCCAAGGAAGGTAATTTGCTCGCCCTGTCCAGCGCCTTCAACGAGTTTGCCAAGGCCAAACCCGGAAACATGAACTTTGTGGAAAGCACCATACCGACCAAAATCTTGAATAATTATTTACTCCTCAAGCTGCAGCTGGATTACAACAGTGTGGAAATTTGGATGAGCAAAAACCCGAACTGGGAATCTGCTGTTAAGCAGCACTTGCGCACACCTGAAAAATTTGAAAAAAATATTCACGACATGGCTGACGCTATTCGCCAGCTGGCAAAAAAACTACGGATCGACCGGCAAAACACCAGCCCTTATTGACTTTCGTTTAGCCAAGCTAGCCATGGACGGCCTTAATGCACATGCTCAATCAGCACAAGACCAAATCACTCAACTGCCCCCTCCCACTTGATGGATAGTGCTAGTCAGCATTATCTTCAGCCAGTAGCGTCACGCGAACCAATAGCGAAATCAGCCTTAAAACGGATTCAATCCCTGGCCGTTATGAGCATCCACTTGGCACCCCCGCCAAGCGCCACTGGTGGTCGCGCACACCTTGAGTTCGCCAACCACTGCTCAGTCTCAGCGAACGATAGAAGCCAACCAGACTCGTCATATGCAGACGCTTGGCATCAACACGGAACCCACAGGGTCACGGGTCTAGCGTAAAGCCTTGGTCAGTAAGTAATGACGCACCAGTCCATTTTACCGTTCCAAACGTTTGATCGTGGCCTTAAAACATGGTCCGATACAGAAGGCCTCCTCAATGCGCAAGAGGGTGCTCAGTACGTGCCTGGAGAGTCAATTCCTTAGATCTGCCGGTATATTAGGTCAGCCAGCCTGCCAGCCGCCACACGAACACACAATCCTGGCAAACTGCTGGCACTGCCCTCTTCTATCAGGCTCAATGGCATAGACCGATCCATTCCCCTTACTGCACCTCACGATCGAACACCCCACGCATAGTCAATGGACCAGCACATTCCCTAAGAATATGCAACAAAATCAAGGCAGCCCAACCCCATGACCCTGTCACTGCACAAGCTCTTTTCGGACACTCGTCTCCACAGCATTTTCAATGACCCTGAGCATTGCACCATTCAACTATGGCTACTGGAGTACATCAACAAGAAGGACAGCCAGATTTTTTGGATCTATGGCCGCGTGCTACCTTCCAATTATGCTTCGAACCGCTGGAATGGCAGACACGACGGAAAACCCTGCGCATTGCCAAATAAAGATTCAATTAGGGTCGTACCGATCACCGCGTCCACGACCGCCTTCGCACTCAAAGTCTTCACGCAACGCGTAGCTGAAGGCTGCTCCCTTCTCGAAGCGAGTCAGCTTGCGGGCATTGCGCTGGAGGACAAGCTTGCAGGACGCCTGGGCCAAGCTACGCTCGGGACTTCACTTTGTATTCGCCCGGTGATGCATCTGCCCACACGTTGCTATTATAAATCGGTCACTCAGCGACTCAGCCCGAGCGCCTATGCAAGCTATGACAGCGGATCGATATCTGCACTGAACAAAGCCTCATTGTTCACCGCATTTGGAATGGACATTGCGAGCGATATTACGCGCATTGTCTGCGACGCACTGAATGCGGACACCGGGATGGATTTCGCCAAGCTGGACGCATGGCGCCTTGGCGACTTTGAATTTCTCTGCGCTCCCGCGCTAGATCGCTCCGAACGCTGCAAGTACCAGCTCAAAGTAACTGATGAGTGCTTATCATTGGAAATTCTGGAGCCGTTCACACCACAACCCCGTTCATTGATGATCATAGCTAAGTCTTTTAGCGGTGACTGCCTCCAGTCAAGTCACATGCAGTTGACTGAAAAAGACGCACCATTTCCGCAAACCTTGAAAATCACGACAGATCGTTTCGGGCATCACGTGTGCACTGCCATGACCTTAGAAGTGCATGCCCTTTCCGACACGTCCACCCTGACCGAGCCCTGCCTGCAGGTAGGTCACCTTAACTGTCGCCAAATGACCCTCGACGTGAAACTCGTGCAGCAGGTCAGGACGGAAGGCAATAGCGACTGGCTTGAGAACCAGGTATCACCCAGCGCAGCTAGTCGTCTGGTGCGCGCCAAAGAAATCTTGCGCGCGTCCCCAAAAATGCGAAGCCATACCTACAGTAACGAACTAGATCCCTGGGTCGATGCAAACGCTGCATGCGCGCGGCAGGTATTGACACTATTACCGCCAAAATCGGCAGCTCGTTACTTCCCAAGACTGGCCTACAGCCAGGGCGAAGGTCGATTGGGCATTGTGGCCTGGCTGCGCGAAATCTTCGAAAAATTTCCCGATTGCCAAATTGCCTGGTTTGACCCTCACATGGAAGACGTCGGGATTGACCTCCTGCATCGCCTGGGAAGCGATGCCGGCGACTATTTGATATTCACCACAGAAAAAAAGGCGAGTACGAACGACAACACATCGAGCCAACAACAGAGCGACACACAGGACCGGATCCTTAACTTGCTCGGGAAATGCCGAGAATGGGGCAGCAGTTCTTTTGGCAACGTGCACCTACGTGTCATTGCCCTACCGGAAAAGAAGTTACATGACCGGATGTTAATTATTCGGTCCAAAGATCGCACGCCCATCGCGGGCTATCACCTCTCCAATTCAATACAGCAAGCTTCCGAGCAGCATCCTTTTCTAGTCACGTCAATACCCGGAGATATTTTACCCGGTATCACCCATTACATGGACGAAGTCACCCAAGCAGCGTTCAAACAAGGCACCGGCAAGAAACAAAAAGGCAAAATCCTTTTCGATTCCAGTGAATGTCAGAGCGACGAAGAGTTCGAGCCACCTCCATCGCCCGCGCTGTTTGACATGCCTCGTCTAGGTGATGTGATCGCGTGGTGGTTTGACGAACCCGAACTCCAAGGGCTGCAGGGGACCTCTCTTCAAGCGCGATGTACCGAGTTGGGAATCACCGACGGGGAATCACCCTCTCACAGCCGGTTTGGGGATATTCCAGGCAAGCTGTGGATTGATGGCCTCAATCTGCAACCTTTCCACTCAGCTTGGGACGCAATGGCTCACCTCTTAGGCTACCTGCCTGCGAGCCAGACCTTCAGAATGGGGACTCAGCCCCTCCCGAGCACGCTTGAACAACAACTGCTGCGTCATTTAGACCCCTACAGAGACGACAGTTTACCGCCCACCAGGGTCACTTCGACCTACCTTGATATCGACGACTATCACGCTCAACCACTCGACCAGCTACTCATCGAAGGCGGTGTTCCTTACCGGATTTTCTCCTACGCGCCCCCGGAGGTAGATGGCTCAGACTGGCATGCCCTGTGCATTCTCTGGCTGAAATCTCCCGAGCGCGCCTCTCAATGGCTTGCCGACCTGCTGCAGAAATGGGTCGCAGGTGATAGGCAATGGAGCCCGGGAAGAATGCGCCATAAAGCGCTGATCATCTCAACCCTTCGCCATATCTGCCAGGATCCCTACCATGGATGTAAGGCTGCACGTGTAACGGCTCTGCTCGCGACACAGATGCCGCTTCTCCAATGGATTGGCCTTCATGATTTAAGTCAGAACATCCAAATGGGAGAGCTGCCTTTCAGCGATTTTGATGTGCTGCAGCGATTCCCCGCACACGAACACACGACCCTACTCTGCTGGCTCATCAGCGAGGCTCATTATCAGAACTCAGAGAACTTGTCGGCGCTCGTTAACAAGCTGCTTACCTTACTTCCCGATCCACTGCCCGATGATGAGCTTGAGTGCGTTCTAAAACCTCTCCAGTACCGCTACGGCAGATCCGGCCTCAGCGCCTGGATCCTCGAGCACGTGCTCGTGCCCATGAGACAGCGGCGCATCATCAGCCCAGTGCAAATTGCGAAAGTCTGGACAGCGCAACTCACCTCCCACTGGAATGAAAAATCCGGCGAACGCCCCATAACGTTTGCCATGGAGCGTGAAGGCGCCTTCACTGACGAACTGGCCGTGGTATTTGATTTTTTATCAGACGTCGAACAAAGGGAAATTGCACTGGACTTGCAACGCACCGTCGCAGGACTAGCAAGGACTATTCGCCTGCCTATTTCCGCTCAGGTCAACTGGCACAACTACAGCAGAGCCCATGAAGCGAACCTCTGGCTCAATGCGACACTAAAACGCTGCATGGTGTTCGCCAAAAAAACCACCGAACCCATGCTGACGAAGACCGAAGCCGAGTCCGCGGCCCTCATCGATCGCATCTCGCCCGCTCACAAAGAGTCGAGTATGTGCAAAAAATTAATGGCCTACACTGTCGCTGACCCCACGAAATTGATTGCACATCGGCTGATGACTGCCATGCAGCTGAAAACCTCTGAGGCTTAACTTTCAACGGCGTGCATCGCTGAATGGACAAAGCGGGTCCTGCGGGGAATTTCACCGCGCAGCGCTTTGTCCATGTACGCCTCTTTGGATAATGCTGGTGCTAGCGGTACGCCTGCCAACCCCCATGCAGGGCCTGCCACTGTGCAACATAAACTCGGCGTCGAACCACCCGAGCCTTCCCGATGCACTGCCCTAATCCGACGGTAGCTGGACAAGCCAGCTGCAGCCAAGCGCACAGCGACTTCGGGGCTAACCCGCCAGAGCCGGTGCGGGCCTGGGCTGAAACCGGTACACTGGCAGGTCCCGCCCTCCTGGCAAGCGCAGGATGCGCATCCACAGTGTTTACGACTAGCCGGCAGTAGAGGCTTTCCCCTCATTGTGCTATCAGTAGCCATCCAGACAACACGCGACGCCCTGCCGTAGTGCAGCATGACCGTCGCTCAAAATTACGCAAACCCATTCGAGTTACTCATGTCCCGACGCCAAACCGCAGCACCATTCCGATACGAATTTGAAAAAAATGGCGCGTTTGGCGTCTTCAAAACCAACGGTTCCGTGCCGATTGAGTACTTCATGACCTCCTTCAAGGTCGACGAGCTCCCGTATTTATCGTTTGCGAAAGATGTCAACACCGAATTAAATTTTGACTACCTGATTCAGCGCGACATTGACGAAGACCGAGCGATTGCAGAAATCAGCCAGTACTTGGCCGCCTCGGAAGGTGTCATTCAAAAAGAAATTGTTTTTCTACCGCCGCTGCTTGTCGCTGTTGTTGCGGTCGACCATAACAACTGTCTAGAGGATTACTATCCTAACTCGAGTTTTGCGCCCGACAACGATGACGTCGGTGACATCTTCATCAGGGAGTGGCCCGGTGTTCTGCGGGTCACTAACTATGCAGTAGAGCAGGAGCAAGTGCGTACGTTTGCGTGCGCCAATGGCGATCACCAAGCGGCGATCAGCGTCGACGATGCGCGCATCCAGCTCAACCTTACCCGAGATAATATCAAAGGTGCGCGACTGGTTGTCATTGACGGCCAGCACCGCTTGTTTGCCTTGAATGCGTTGATGGCCCATGATCGAGGCTTGATTGAAGGATTGACACTACCGATCTGCCTTGTTTACCCGCCCAATTCCATTGTAAATAATGCCGACGAACAGCCAAGTGTTCCCGAGGTACTTCGCAACCTGTTCGTGGACGTCAACTCGACGGTGGAGCGCGTCAGCGGTCATTTCTTGACCCTGCTTTCCGAACAGACCCTGGGTTCGATAATCTGCCGCGAGTTCTGCAAGGCCGTCCTGGATCAAAAACAGTGCGAGGGCCTTGGCCTGATCGAGTGGAATACCAAAAACCATAAACAGTCGCTGGAAATCGCCCGTGAACACACCCTGACCAGTATCGGGGTCATCAATAGCGCTTTTGAGGAAATCTTCAAAACCAAGAATGGTGCCCGACTGCTGGCTGCGATTCTGGGGATCGACAAGCGCGCAGCGGACTTCGACTTTGGCACAGATGAATACGAGGAAGTTCGGAGCGTTCCGGAGTATTTCCCTTGGCGAGACTTTCTGTCCCGCCACCGTGAACGTATGGTTGAGTTGGTCAACGAGACCATCACGCCATCGCTGATGCAAATTTTCTTTGGCACTTCATTTTTTGCCAGCTATTACGAAGACTTCAAGAATTTCTTCAACAAGACCGAAGAGGAAATTCGTCGCGACCGGCGGAATGACCAAAATACCTTCTCAAACGTCAAGGACCATGTGCTGCTCAACGGAATTCTGAACAAGCCAGCACAGGCCATGCACGCTCAAGTTCGCGAGAGCCTGGGACAAATCATCGTTGATAATATCCCTGACTTTTCCCGCAAGGCCATCTTTCAAAAGGCCGTGATTGAGGCGTGGTCCCTGCTCTGTTCCCGATTTGTTGCCAACGATATTTCCGTCCTGCGCGCCGCGCATTACATCAAGCAATTTATTGAACAGTCTTTTGCAACCAAAGCCGGTCTGTTCGACGACCGTCACCTGTATCTGCAAGATACCATCTTCAGTGGCTCCCGCATCAAAGTCACCAAATCGGCCAAGCGGCAAATTGTTCGCCTGCTACTGTCGAATGGCAGCAAGGTGGTTGCCGAGGACACCAGAGAGCGCGACATTATTTCTGCCTTGGCCAAAGAAGAGGTTGGTAGCTTCATCCGGCAGATGCGCGACGACAAGCGGAAGATTTTTGAAAAATCCTACCGGACCAATTTCAGTATTGCCGCGGTTGACCGGGATAGGCTTCACGCCGCCGAACTGGACAAACCACGAGAAATGAAGGAGCTGGCCGGGGACTCGTCCAAGACCACATTCGATAAACTGGTGGACGAACTCATTTCCACGAACCTCACCGACTCGTTCGACGACCTCGCTCGAACCCTTAACTCGAAAGACTTCCTCTATTCCAAGAGTGAAGAATTTGATGATGAGTTGTGAAACCGTTTATTTCGCGGTGATTGAGGGGAGCAGTCTCGCCCCCGATCTCCGCGACTCGCTATGCGTGGCCGTACTCGAGTATCAGCATTTCATGCTGGTGGGTGACTGCGAAGCGCTTTTAGTCGATCTTGCTCGCGTGTGTCATACCACAGTGGGCATTCGTCCTCTCTGCGTTTTGGCGTCCGAGGACGCCTTACTGCTTACCGTTGAACACTTCTTGGAGTTTGCCCACCCCGCCACCCCTCCGCCTCGCAACTACCTTAAAGTGTGCTTGCAGGAAGCCACCGTGACGACAGTTCCGCAACTCAGGGATAGCAATTTCAGCCTGAACACTGACCACTGCGTGGTCTATACACCTAGCCTGCAGGGGCTCCACCCCGTTGTCAAACACACGGTAGAAACAGCCTGCTGGCAATACACTGAGCTGTCTCGACTCATTGCCCGGCTGCTGATTGGCTACAGTTTTCTATCCGATGCACAGTTAAGGGCAAAGGGCGCGAGCAGTGATCTCGATGGGTTGCAGCTACAGGAACTCCAGGGCTTTCTGAGCCACCTGAGCAGCCTGGCCCCTAGCCTCGGATTGTTGCAGGACGAAATATCGCGGCTGGTCCTGTTCGCCCATACGCTGTTAGCCGTTTGCCCTGCGAACGCTGCCGCGCTCGACAACACCCATCCCACACCGGCCTTGCAAAATGGTTTCCCGTGCGTCTACAAAGTCATGTCGGTTTTCCATTACCTTGCCTACGAATTGGCGCTGCAACGAAAACTGTACAACAAGGCATTCATGCACATCTTCAGGGCCTTTGAGTGCTATGCCTCGGGCGCGCTGTTCCTCAACAATGCCACCATCGCCCCGAGCTTCAACAAGAAAAAACGGGTAACCCTGGACAGCTACCTGGTTGATAACAAGCGCATCAGCGGCTTCGGCACCGTTTTTGAGGGCATTGGCACCCACTTTAACCTCCTGCTAAACAACGACTACCTCACTTGCAAGTTTCATATCGAGCTTCGCAACAAGTTTCACTACACGCATGGTGACAGCAAGCCCAGCGCCACCCTGCTGGCCGAATTTGCGACCGCCGTCGCCCGTCAAATAGACGATATCGAAACCGCCGCCCTTCAGCACAATTTCTTGTGGCGTAACATTTATAATGAATGCAAGAAGCACTTCTGCCGCCTTCCACAGTCCATTGTGCCACAGGCAATCCGACGCGCCCTGAAATCCCACCAAATGACTTTTTTCATGGTGCCCTGAGTACACCGGCCGCCGCCCTCCCAGCGCAACCCGGTCCCCCTGTCCTCCAGATCCGCGGCGTCGTTGGCGCCGCGCTAGGCGCTTGGCGCGGGCGACAGCAGCGATGCGCCCTTCGTCGCGCCCCGCTCCTACCCAAAACACGCCGCACCTTGCCTGTACGTTAAAAATGTGCAAAATAACGTACTGATCTCAATTAAACGTGCAGCCGATGAACAGCTACGTCCACTCCTTCCCCTGCGTCAGAGGCATCCAAGCGGGCAGGCCTTGCTATATCGCCATGTGCCCGATGCGCCTCGTGCCCAAAATCTTCATTTTCAACGAGGATGACGTACCGGCCGACCTGCGCGCGCAACGAACCTTGAACCTCGCCAGAGTTCCTGAGATCGCCGCGTATTTGATTGACAACCGCGACAACTACACGCTGTCGGCGCTAACCGCGTCGGTGGATGGCGTGGTCCAGTTTAATCCGGCATCGGACACTGGTCTTGAGCAAAGCGTCGGGACCCTGACGATCCCCATGGAAGCGCCGATTCTCATCAATGATGGGCAGCACCGAAGGGCAGCGATCGAACAAGCCATTCGAGAAAACCCGGAGCTGGGTTACGATAACATTCCGGTACTGTTCTTTATCGATGAAGGCCTGAACCGCAGCCAACAGATGTTCGCAGACCTGAACAAGCACGCAGTGCGTCCAAGTGATTCAATCAGTACCTTGTACGATCACCGCGACCACCTTTCGGACCTCGCCAGGTACCTGGCCAAAAACGTGCCAGTGTTTTCCAGAATGACTGAGCTGGAAAAATCCAGCCTCTCTCATCGAAGCTCTAAATTGTTTACGCTCAGTGCAATCAAAAATGCCTCTAAAGTATTGCTAAAAAAGGGCAAGAGCGACCCCATCGCACACAATGAACGTGAACTCGCCAAGTTGTTTTGGGAACAAGTTTCCCTGCAGATGCCGGACTGGCTGCGCGCGAAAGATAAAGAATTATCGACCGCTGAGCTCAGGGATAACTATATCCATGCCCACGGCGTGCTCCTGCAAGCGATGGGCCTGGTGGGTGCTGAGCTTATCATTCGCAAGGAAGCCGAATGGACCTCAGCGCTCAGCAAACTTCGAAATATTGATTGGTCTCGTGCCAACCCCGAATGGGAGGGACGTGCGATGGTTCATGGGCGCATCTCCAAAGCGACCTCGAATGTCGCCCTTACCGCCTGCTTGATCAAGCAGAAATTGAGCCTCCCCCTCTCTACAGGTGAGCGCGAGCTAGAGCAAAGGTTGATGAAATAATGAGTGTCGAGCAGTTTCTCTACCCCACCCACGACGACTTCGTCCAACAAGGGGTCATTGCCGGACAACCACTAAGCCAGATAATCCACGAAATTCAGAGCATTTATAAAGCAGATAAACGACCGTGGGTGGTGGGGTTCAGTGGAGGGAAGGACTCCACGGTAATTCTTTCTCTCACCTACTACGCGCTGAAACTCTTGCCGGTGCAAGACCGCCATAAACATGTCTATGTGGTGTCCTCCGATACGCGCGTCGAGACCCCGGTTGTCGTCGACATGATTCGCGAAGCGCTCGACTCCGTGAATGCCCAAGCGAGCCTCGACCAGATTCCTATGACGGCGCATTCCGTCACGCCTGCGGCTGAGCAAACGTTTTGGGTCAATTTGTTGGGCAAAGGTTACCCGGCACCCACGACCGCGTTTCGCTGGTGCACCGAGCGCATGAAGATCGACCCGGTCAGTGACTTTATCAAAGACAAAGTGGCTCGCTTTGGCGAAGTCGTCGTGGTTCTCGGTTCGCGTCGCCAGGAAAGCTCCACACGGGCACAGGTCATTGCCCGTCATCGCATTGATGGCTCGGCCTTGGGCCGGCACACCTCATTGCCGAACGCCTACACCTTCATGCCGATTGAGCTGTGGCACTCCGAAGATGTCTGGGAGTACCTGATGAGCGCCGCCCGCCCCTGGGGCGGCTCGAACCGCGTGCTCTTCGAACTGTACAAAGACTCCAATGCCGGCGAATGCCCTTTGGTCATTGATACCAACACGCCGTCCTGCGGTAACTCGCGCTTTGGCTGCTGGACGTGCACCGTGGTCACGCAAGACAAGGCCATTGAGGGCCTAGTCAACAGCGGCGAAACCTGGATGCAGCCATTACTGGACTTCCGCAACCAGTTACACGCCAGTTCCTTGCCAGAGAACAAAACCCAATACCGTAATTACAAGCGACGCACCGGAAAGGTCACCTTCGCCCGGGGTGCCGTGGATGATGATACGAACACTGCGACTAAGCATGTGCCAGGCCCTTATTGGCTTCACTACCGAAAAGAATGGCTCAAGCTGCTGCTGACCATTGAGTTGGGTATTCGCCAGTCTGGTCACGACGTCGAGTTGATTGGCCGTGATGAACTGCAGTTGATTCGGCAGCAGTGGCTGCTCGACCCGAATGAGCCGGACTGGGTGGACATGCTGCCCAAGATCTACGCCGAGGTCTATCCGGATGACCCGATCGAATGGATTAAGAATGATGCCGGTGCATTCACTGCTCCTGATGCGGAGATTTTACAAGCCCTGGAAGCCGAGACCGGCGTACCTGCCGTGTTGATCATGAAATTGATTGACGCGGAACTGTCCTTCTCGGGCCTCTCGCGACGCAAAGGCATTCTGGAGGCGCTGCAAAAAGTGCTTGAGCAGGACTGGGACGGGCTGGACGAAGCCCTTGAGCGCCGCGCTACCCCCCCTAGCCATGATACGTACAAAACCGCTTTCACTGCGTTGAAAGCCGAATTTGATGGTCTGTTGCAATGATTATTGATGCTCTATCGGTATTGGATTTTCGCGTTTTCAGTGGTGCTCACACCTTTGATCTGGCGCCCAGACTCAAACGAGGTAAGCCCGCCCCGATCGTATTGTTCGGTGGGTTGAACGGCGGTGGCAAAACCACCATCCTGAGTGCCTTGAAACTCGCCCTGTATGGCAAAGGAGCTCTGGGGTCCAGTACGACGACGGCGGACTATCACCTCTATTTGCGAGACTGTATTCACCGCGCACAGAACAGCATCGCCAAGCCGAGTCGCGCCGCCGTCGAGCTGACATTTCGCTATGCACAGCATGGCACGGTATGCCAGTACCACCTGACCCGTGACTGGTTCGTCGATGCGGCTGACAAGGTGAAGGAAGGACTGATGATTGCGCGCGATGGCCTGCCGTTGTCGGAACTCTCCTATGAGCAAGCGCAATCGTTCCTCAATGAATTGATTCCCATCGGCGTTTCTGAACTGTTCTTCTTCGACGGCGAAAAAATTGCCAGTCTGGCTGAGGAAACCAGCGGAGACGCCCTGCGCGAATCGATCAATAAGCTCCTGGGTCTGGATATCGTTGAACGGCTCGACTCCGATCTGGCGGTGCTGCTCAAAACTCGCGCGGCCAAGAAAGCGTCGAAAGAACGCCTGGCCAAAATTGAGGTGGCTGAGCACGAATACCACGAGCTTCAGGAGCAGCTCGCGAGCGTGCGCGCAAGCTTCTTGCATCGGCGCACCGACGCGGCTGAATTGCGCGGACAGATTTCCAAACTCGACGCCACGATTAATGCGCGTGGCGGCGCCTGGACAGCGTCCAAACAAGCGGAAACCGCGAATCTCGATGGTCTGGTCATCCAGAAAAATGCGATTGAACATACTCTGGAAGAAATGCTGGGCGGCCTATTGCCGCTGGCCATCACCAAAGGTTTGAACGAAAAGTTGCTCAGCCAGCTGGACGCCGAACAACGGGCGTCGACCGCGCTGCTGTTAAAAGACTACGTCCAACGCCAGCAGCAGAAATTCGCCGCCGAACTTCAGGCACAGGCCTCCCTGGGCGAACAATTTGCACTCGTCAATGAGGTTTTTGAGCGGACATTCGGCGCGGAGCTGTCCGCCCAAGAGCCCACATCGGCCGCGATTCACCAACTCTCGGACAATCATCGCCACACCATCGGCCATCGCTTGACGGTGGATGTGGCCAGTGTGCAGCAACGTGCCCAGGCGCTGGCAGCTGAACTGCATGCCATTGACCTGGCCATCGAAAACGCCGGGGAAAATATCGCACGTGCACCGGACGAGAATATTCTACTGCCCTTGTTCGATCAGCGCGGACAACTGCAAGGGCGACTTTCTGCCTTAACTGAACAAAAAAATGGCTTGAGAGAGAACGCCCAGGCGTTGTTGACGAAGCTGGCAGCGGTAGCCAAGCGCTTGGATGATCTGCATACCGAGGTGGCGCAGTCTCAGGAGGAGCAGAGACTGGCAGAACTGACCAGCAAAGCTCGCCTCGTGCTCAAGGAATTTTCGGCCCGCGCGCGGGTGGAAAAGCTCAAAGCTCTGCAGACCCAGTTTTACGCCTCCTTCAACGGATTGGCGCGAAAAGAAGATCGGCACCTGAGCATCACCATCGATCCTGACACGTTTGAAGTGGGTCTCTTGGACGATCGTGGCACGACCCTGCGCAAACAGGAATTGTCTGCCGGTGAAAAACAAATTTTTGCCATTTCTATCCTGGAAGCCTTGGCACGCACCTCTGGCCGCAGCCTCCCAGTGGTGATCGACACACCGTTAGGGCGACTTGACTCCATTCACCGGAAAAAACTGGTTGACAACTACTTCCCCAAAACCAGCCATCAGGTGATTGTCTTATCGACTGACACGGAAATCGACCGCGAATTTTATGAGGGCCTGCAAAGCAGCATCTCGCATGCTTATCACTTGGTCTACAACCATGCCGACCGGGCTACGCAGGTGGAAGCGGGTTACTTCTGGCGCTGGGGTGCAAACGCGTGAATAATTTTCCTCATAAATTCAAAGTGTCGGCCTCCTCGACGGCGAAATTGAAATTTCTCAAATCCAAAACGGGCCTGACGCCCAACATTCTGTGCCGCTTCGCGGTCGCCCTGGCCCTCGCCGACGAGAATGGGCTAGGCAACGCCAGTGCCTCGGATCTCGATGGCCAGGAATTCAATGCCCCGACCCTGTTCGGTGAACACTTGGACATCTATGAAGCGCTGCTCCGTCAGTTTGCGCATGAAAGTCAGCTCGACTGGGACCCGGTGCGCCATATCGCTTCGCTCATTGAAGTGGGACTTCACAAGATGGGACACGTCCGCTCATTGAAAGATGTGGCGCAACTCGTGAGCGCCTAGCGATTCGGATTGCTCGAGCGGGCCCCTGTGCTTCATGCCCGCTTTCCTGCGCCAGCACGGCTCCCCTCACCGCCCCCAATGGCCACTGCAGGCCTGCCCCGAGCGGAGCGGTTGCAGCTTGACGACTACAAACGTGAAGCCTTCAGACCAGGCGTTGGCACCGCGCAGTCTCCGCGGGTGACCCAAACGGCTCAGGGCGACCCCTGATCCACGGCAGCGGTGTGTCGACCAGCGGCCCCAGGGCCATCGTGTCCAGGATCGCCAGCCGGTTCAGCTAGCGGGCCCAGTCCGCAAACGGTGTCGCCGGATCAATGTAACGGGCAGCTGACTGCACATCACGCCAGCCGACATAGCTCATCAGCGCTTCGCTGCTCCATTGGTTGCGGCTGGCCCAGGTGGCAAAGCCGCGGCGCAACGAATGCCCCGAGTAGCCTTCAGCGTCGACTCCACTACGCAGCAACGCCCGGCGCAACAGACGCGACACACTGTTGGCGTTGAGCGGCTGCGCGCTGAGATGCCCCCAGCGATCGATCGCGCGAAACAGCGGGCCCCGCTCGAGCCCACTAAGGTCCAGCCACTGTTCGGTGGCCTGTACCGGGCACAGGCGTTTCAGCGCCGGCATGCTCAGCGTGCGCCCGCGATTGTCGCGGTCGGTCTTGCTGCTCGGCAGGAACAGTTGCATGCCCACGCCCGCGTCGATGCGCACATGCTCGGCCTGCAGCCGGCACAGCTCGTCGCCACGAAAGGCCCGCCAAAAACCGAGCAGGAGCAGGGCCTGGTCGCGGGCGGCCCGCAATCGAAGCGCAGGTGGCCCGTTGTGCAAATCCACGCTCAAGCCCTCGATGCTCGCCTCCAGCACCTTGAGCTGCAACGCCGGCGCCTGTTTGACCGGTTGCGGGTGCAGCGCCTGGATGCCGCGCAGGGTGTCGCGCACGCGCGCGGACTTGGTGGGATCGACGAAACCCTGCTGTTGATGCCACTGGGCCAAGGCCGCCAGGTGCACACGTAAGGTGCGGCTGCTCAGCTGCGCTGCGCAGGCGGCCAGATAACGCACCACGCTCTCACTGGTGGCCGGCAACAGTCCGCCCCACTCGGCTTCAAAGTGCTCGAGGGCCTGGGCATAGCGCCGCGCGGTACTGGCCCGGCGCGCCGCCTGCTGATACCGCTCCGCGTCGCTCACCTGACCTCCCGTGTACCACCTGCCAGCGCACTATCCGCCCAAACCACCTATCACGTTCGAGAATCTAGGCTTCTCACACCTCAGGATTCGACCTCTTCCGCGTTGCCGACCAAGGTTTGTACACCTGTAATTTCGTACCGCTTGAACGGTACGAAAAAATGCGGTGTTACAGCGCTTGCCCGGCGGTAACAGGCGAGCCGCGTGCCGACGTCGAACACGGGCGGCAGGCTCGGAGGACACCGCCGGAAAGCGTACGGCTCAGCCCACGCGGTGCGTCCGCTTCTCTCAGTGTAGTCAAAGCCATTTGTGCTCTGCGGCAAGCCACTGCCTGCATGCCCGGTCGTACGCGACCGATGGCCTACTCAGACAGTCCCTGCGCTCTACGCTTAGAGAAAGACGGCCAGCGAGGCAGGAACCATGAAAATCCTCGGACGCGTGGAATGCGAAGCGGTGACCGATGTCCGCTGTGACGTCTGCAGCAAATCCACCCGGCTGGCAAACGGCAACCTGCACTACGGCAGGCTGGAGGCGCAGTGGGGCCATGGGACAGCCCACGACGGTGAGCGTTATGAAGTGCACTTGTGCGAGCACTGCTTTTTTACGACCCTCGCCTACCTCCGACAAGAGCGGCGGACCCTCCATTTGTTCGAGGATGACGCCCGCCCCGGCGAGAAAGAATTGGGCTTGGTCAGCCGCCACGATTGGTTCCGCGACGGTGGCTGACAGGCGCCCTCAGCCCTGCCCAACTGTCCACGTTGTGGCTAGGCATGGCAGCCCCTAGCCCCGCTTTGAGTAAGGTCACAAAGGAGGAGACCAGCTTTGATCGACGGACTCACCGCAGCCGCGACCGCCTTGCGGCAGGCGCGCCATATCGTGGTGTTCACCGGTGCGGGGATCTCCGCCGAAAGCGGCATTCCGACGTTCCGCGATCAGTTGACCGGGCTGTGGGCACGCCACGATCCGCAGCGCCTGGAAACGGCAAAAGCCTTTCGCGCGAACCCGGCGTTGGTCTGGGGCTGGTACCTGTGGCGTCGCCAGCAAATGTTACGAGCCCAGCCGAACGCCGCGCACCGTGCGATTGCCCGCCTGGCTCACAGCGGACGGCAGGTCGCGGTGATCACGCAGAATATTGACGACCTGCATGAGCGCGCCGGCAGCCAGGGCGTCGTCCACCTGCATGGCAGTCTGATGACCCCAAAGTGTTTCGCCTGCCATCGCGCCGCCGCCCTCAGCAGCGTTGAGCAGTGCGTCTCTGAGGAAGGCGAACTAATCGAGCCACCGCGCTGCGCCCGCTGTAACGGCCGACTGCGTCCAGGGGTGGTGTGGTTCGGCGAAGACCTGCCGGCGGGAGCCTGGAAAGCCGCCGCACAGGCGGCACGCCATTGTGACGTGCTGCTATCGATCGGCACCTCCGGTGTGGTCATGCCGGCGGCCAGCCTGCCCGATCTTGCTCTGGCGAGCGGAGCTGTAGTCATTCACATCAACCCGATCGATGTCGGCATGGACAAGTCCAAGGAGGTGATGTTGATTGGCGATGCCGGACAGGTATTGCCCACCCTGCTCGAACGGGCGCTAGCCAGTTAGCTAATCCGCTCTCCACGTACCGTTAACCTAAAGGAATTACGCTGCCCTCCGAGTGGCTGCAACCGAAGCAGCGCATTCGGTTTGCACCATACTGTGTAAGAACCATCCTGTCGGATCAACGCCATGGCCCGTAGCGGAATCAACAAAGCGCTGGTGCAGGCTGCGCGAGATGCCCTCCTCGCCCGGGGTGAGACGCCGAGCATTGACGCAGTGCGGGTCGAATTGGGCGACACGGGTTCGAAAACCACCATCAACCGCTATCTGCGCGAACTCGCGAGTGAAGAGCCGCGCCCCCCTGCGGTGACTTTGAATGAGGAAGTCCAGGCCTATATCGAAGGTCTGGTTCAGCGTCTGGCGGCAGATGCACAAACAGCGGTCAGCGCCGACCGGGCACGCCTCGAGCGGCAGAAGCTGGCTTACGAGCAGCAACGTCAGGTCGACAGCGCCCGCCATGATGAGTTGAAAAAAAACCATCAATTGCTTCTAGAGGAACGCGTGGAAGCTCGCAAGCACGAGCGCAGCCTTGCCGCGCGCATCGAACAGCTGGAGGGTGACCGGCAGCGACTGCTTGCCACTGAATCCCATCTCCAGCAAGCCGTGCGCGATCGCGACGAACAGCTTCGGTCGCTGGAGGAAAAGTATCAACAGGCGCGAGGGTCGTTGATGCACTTCCGGGAGCAAAGCCGTCAGCAACGAGAGGCTGACATCCAGCGCCATGAAGCACAGGTACAGCAGCTTCAGCATGAGCAGCGGCGTCTGCAGGAGCAGCTGATGAGCAAACAGGAAGACCTGACACAGTTGTACCGAGATTTAGAACGCCAATGCGCTGAAAATCATACTCAGCGCCTGACCCTGCAATCCGAACAGAAACAGGTCCAGCAGCTTCAAGCTAGCCAGGAACAGCTGAATGCAGTCCTCAGCCAATCGCGAGAACGGGAGCAGTTGCTGCAGCTTGAAGCATCCAGCTTACGGGAGCGTGCTCACCGCTACCTGCTGGATCGTCGTCAGGACCGTCGGAATCTTCGCGACCTCACGCAACAACTGCACCAAGTTCATCAGCTGTTGGGCCGCCTGCCAAGCACAACAGTTTCCCTTTCCCAAGCCTCAGGCACCGACAACGCTACTACCTGAATGAATAATACGTCGGCGGCTACACTACCAGAGAAGTTGCTTGCTCATAGCAAGAAACTGCAATCTATGCATGCTGACCGGAGAATTCGCAGCAAATACCGTTCAAATGAATAGGGTGATCCATCCATTGCGAGCGTTTGCGGCACCACTTTTGCCGCAAGGAATGGGGCAATCCACATCCTGATGGCGCCATAGCCTGCGGAGGTCCAACATCCAACTCGTGCTGAAGCTGCTGACGAAAGTTCCAGATGAGTAGCGCGAGATGTTGATCATCGCCATATAGCCAGTTCCTTCCCTTCAGGAGTTCAAAAAGAGTTTCATTGGCATCCCAACATGAGATCCAGCGCCGCCGACCAACTTGAGATGCAGACTCAGTGCCAAACATTGTGGGGAATAGATAATCTCGAAGCTCAGTACTGATGTTGTTAATCGGTCTCTGAATGCAGCTCAGACCGGCCATGGCCTCAAAATTTTGCTTCAGCCACATCCGGTGAAACTCAAAGCGGGTGCCGCGCGTCTGCAACAACACAAAGTGGGCAGCCAGGCATGGCCAGTCAACGCGGTCATACAACAAACGAGTTAACTTACCGTTATATCCATCCAAAGGTTTCCCGCCCACACGTATCGTATCTGCCAAATCATCAAACTCATTCGTCCACTCAGGATGCGAGGTCACTAACCAAAGTGGATTTTCGAACAGGGACCGTAGATTGGGAAAATTTTCAAATAAACATTTCAGATGATCATTACTCGGCGCTGCACCGCGCTGCATGCCTCTCCAGAACGACCTACCATCCCCCCAGGGCCACAGGTTTCGCCAGTATTTAGCGATGGCGCAAGGCGCGTGAGCGCAATTCATCGAGTCGGCCGTTGCGTGGAACAAAGCGATGCTACGAATGCGATACGAAATAAATTCAATGTTCGCAGCGTACATGTCGTACACCTCCGTTACATTCGACTCACGATCCACCTTGCGCGGCTTTTGGAGACAAAAAATTACGGCTGGGAAAACCGGGCTAGAGCCCTGCGCGGAAAAAGCACAGCAGCGCTTCACTGCAGTCCGACGACCGCTATTCTGCTCCAGCTGTTCAGTTCATAATGAAACCAGTACAGCAAATGTTCAATAAGATTGACACCCAGCTTCAAGCGAGATCGTCGAGCGGACTTGCGATAGCTATTGAGAGGAAACTCATGATGGACTCCATCTATCAGATGGGCTAAGAAAAATCTGTTGATCAATGAAGAAGTGTCAGGGTGTTCCCAACAGCCCGTTTGCCAGCGGCCGACAGGATATCCGTCTGGATCTGTGCAGCAAACGACCTTCATTACGAAGCGATGATAGAGGCAGGAAGCCTATCAATCGAGGTTTCTGGACTCACCCAAGGCCGATAGGGCAAATGAGAGATGGTGCACGCGGGCAACTGAGTACCGCCATGACTAAGTTACTCAGGTTGAATGCATTTCAGGCCGAAGTTGGCCTTGATCGGAGTAGCAAGCATTCAATTCTGGGCAACGTATCCCGAACCAAAGCTCTGGATTTCCCCAAGGCCAGTAAGAATAACGCTGTGCGTCGAGATCAATAGAGGTCATAGCTGGTTGTCGCAGGATAACTCCATGAGAGGGCACCGCCATCTCCTCCTCTGTCGGGTTGAATAAATTTACTGGGCGTCCACTATCCGCAGGCGGGCCTACAACCTTCACAGTCCGGCAGCCCTGTAGCAGGAGTGATCAATCATGCTCCAAGTACCCACTGAGTTCACCAGTCTCATTGACGTGACTACTGCCGCACACCCACCAAAGCGTGGTCGGTACGGGAGAAGAGTTACTCGTTTTCCTTCACGCAAAAATCACTGCTCGGTTCCCTGCGACTCCCTACTGGAGGCCGATTTCTGCCTCCTCCTTGAACGTGACCCAAGGGTTGTGACATATGAGTCTCACCCGGTAACTGTGCACTCTTTCGAACACCACGCGCGCTACACACCCGACTTCTGCGTCCATTACTCCAATGGGGACGAAGTGTTCTTTGAGGTGAAAATTTCCGAGCGAATCAACTCACCACGAAGCGTGATTACCCGCACTGTCTTTGTACCCGTATTCGCTACTTGCGGGTCAACTTTAGTAACGATTACCAGCGCTGAAATCCGAGAGGGTCGGACACTGGAGACGCTTGAAAAGTGGTACCGCTACGCATTCGGTTCAACACCGCAACGCGCTTGGCTCGTCGTCGAAAAGCTTCAGTCCCTCCCAGATGGCGCACCTCTTAGTTCACTCCTGGATGAACAGGTCACCATTAAAGAGGTTGCTTACGGATTGTTCTATCAGCTTTTAAGCACCAAGGATTTCTTTACTTTCAGTGGCAGCAGCATTCTGGTTGCCAATATCAAATTGCAACAATTTACTCAACTCTTACATCAAGGGGTACTACCAGCATGGTGCCATTGCGAACTTCACTTTCCTGGTCTGCACGCTGACTGACCGAAGAGTTTGATGATCGCTAGCATCGCGCGGGTATAACCTGCACCAGTTTCTGTCTATATATCGGATTATACGGTGTTAAGTAACAATCATGCATGACACAAAAGATCAACTTGTCATTCTGATCGGGGAGCATTACAGCTACCAGCAGGAAAGCTATCAGGTGGTAGATATCATCGATAATACGGTGCAGTTACGCAGTCTTAGACGCTCGGGGGACATCATTTTCCAATCCTATGAGCGTTTGCTGCAGTCTTGGCACCGCGGCAATTTTATCCGAATTCAAGAAGCCCCATTGAAGGGGCAAGTCAATAGGATAGTGGCCGGGCTTTCTCAGAAAGACCGTACTTACCTTGATCGCCGGTTGGCCTATACTATGGCAGCAGAGGCAGATCAGCACGGAAAACTTCCTGTAAAAGAAACGCATCTACTCATCGACCGAGTTGCGCAAAGCATTGGCGACACTCAACCTCCCAGCTATTCGGCGGTCTATACCTGGAGTAAAAAATTCAAACTGTCTGGCGGCAGTCCAGTCTCACTCATTTCGAAACCCCGGAAACACAATAAACGCCTTGATCTGCAACACATCGAAATTCAACAGATCATCATAGAGGTGCTTGACCGACACTACTATAAGCGCCCACACGCTTCCTTATCAGATGTCATAGATGCAATTCAATCGAAGATAACAATGATCAATCTTCAGCGTGTTGAACACCTCAGAATTCCATCAAAGTCAACATTATGGCGCATCATCAGCGAACTCGACACTTACACGAAAGAACTGCATCAAACGGGCTATAAAGCAGCTTCTAAACGTCAGCAATGGAGCAAAAAAACGCCACAGTCGAGTTATCTGTTGCAGCATCTGGAATGTGACACCCATGACGTGGATTTGGAACTTGTGGATGATGAAGATGTTAACGTTGGAAGGTGCTACTTGACCGTCGTATTGGAACTGAAGAGCCGCCGCATCGTTGGCTATGATTTGTCCTTTAACCCACCAAGCCTCGAAAAGACCCTTCGCGCACTTAAAATTTCTCTATCTAACACCTATGAATACAATGGGCTTGGCAGCAATTACAAAGTCGACAATGGCCCCGACTTTATCGCCGAAGACTTAGCCGATAAATTCCACTTAATGGGTGCCAAGCTTGTTTTCTGCTCGAAAGGATCCCCTGATCAAAAGCCACATGTTGAAAAGTGGTTTGACACATTCGAAAAGCAGTTACCTCATATCATGAAGGGGACCACGTATTCCAACCCACGACAATGCGGGGACTACAAATCGGCACAGCACGCGATTTACACCCTTGAGCGCTTTAAGGCAATTTTCGAAAACTGGCTAGAAAAGATTTACCATCAAAGCCCTCACTCCGGCCTTAACAAATTATCTCCAACCGTCGTCTGGGATGAACATCTTGATCATTTATTCCCTCCACGGAAATTTTCTGACGAGGACATCCATCAACTCTTCCTCCGTAAAACTACAGCAACGCCATCCAATGGACGTCTGAGGTTCAACAATCTGCAGTGGACCCTCCCTGCAGTACCATTCTTGGGCACCCAGGGAAATTCTTCATCTGTTCTGAACCTCTATTACGATCCTTCTGAGCTCGGATACGCATGGGTTTGCCATCCGAAAACGCCTGAAAAAATTTTCAAAATAGAAGCGGTCGACCCTGCGTACCAGTGTGGCTTGACTATGTTTACGCATGAAGAGATCAGCAGAAAGCTCACCGAAAAGGCGAAGAGCTTTGACTTCTCCTCTGCTAAGCAAGAACGGTTACTCCTGCTTGAGGAGTGCAGCCAGGCGACCAAGCGATCTGAACGCCAGAAACGTAAAAATATGAAACAGCCTATTACACCTCATAACGCACCTCAAGCGCCCTCTCGGCCTACCGATTTGGCCATGCCGTTGAGCATGGGAAATAGCGTACCTTCCGAAATGGAAGTTATGGAATTCAAAGCTCCTCCCAATCAAGAGTAGTTAAATTTGACTGTAGGAGATAAAGAAATGAGCGATCTCGATGACTTGGTCACCTGTTATTCCAATCAAATCGTTTTCTTTAGGCATTACCGCAAGGCCTACGCGATGATGGTTAAGTCAGTGGAATCGACCCGTACACGTCAGAGACCCAACTGCTGTGTCATCGCTGGCCCCTCTGGGGTTGGAAAGTCCACGCTCGCTATGCTCTACCGAGATTCATTTCCACCGCCTACACGCGTCGTAAGCCCTGAGGACAATATTACAGAAGAACTACCCGCTTTCTACTTTTGCTTACCATCGGCAGCAACTGTAAAGTCCTTTCTCAAAACGCTGGTCGAAGCCCTCGGCAGCGACGACAGCAGAGGTGACACAATCGATCTGAAAGCACGCGCCATCAGGGCATTTAAAGAACGCAAGGTAAAAGTCTGCTTCTTAGATGAACTGCAGTTCCTTACGCGACCTGACACTCAACACTCAAGAGACGCAGTGATCGACTGCCTCACCCATTTACTAAACAGTATTAATATACCGATCATCATCCTCGGAACTGAGGAGTGCATTGACGTGGTATACAGCAGGGAAGTGTTAGCCCGACGTTACCCGTACCGAGTCGATTTTGGATACTTAAAATTCAGTACAGATGAAAACTCTGACTACATGCAACTTTTAAATAGCCTTGACTCAAAGCTCTATGAAATAGGTCACTTGGATCCAGGGGTATATCTGACTGAAACTACAGTTGCGACGGGATTATTCATCGCCAGTAACGGCAGCCTTGAATACATAAAAAAAATCACTTGTGAAGCGCTTGAGATTTCGCTCCATCGAAATCGGAAATTATTATTCGAGGACTTTATCAGCGCGGGCGACTCTATTTACCTATCATTAAACCTGAGCCCTGGCCGCAACCCCTTCACACTTGAAAAAACTGAAATCTCTAGCGCATTGGAGCGATATCATGAATTTACACTACCTCCCTCTCGCAAAACCTGACGAATCGCCTACAAGTATGATCCGTCGAACCGCCATTCACAACGGCTACCCTAGTTGCGCAGTTTTTTTAAATCACTTTCTCCACCGAACTTCTTATAACAGCCTGCTTTTCCAAGAAGGAAAACTAGCGCGCAAACTAGCCGACCTGGCTTTTCCCTTTGAGCAGGAACTGCTCAAGGGCTTTTACCAGGTCAACTTAGATGACAAAGACCAAAGCCGAATCATCTTGCTACATGACATAATGATTCCCAATTCCCTACTTCGCTATGCAGAGGCCGCTATTTGCACTGATTGCTGGCAGGAGGAATTGGAGAGCAGGATAAAAGACCTGAGGTCATCCTTATATTGCCCCCGACATAATAAGCAATACCTATCATGCTGCCTGGCTTGCAGCCGCCCGTTTACTTGGTACAATCAGATAACCATGAAATGCGTGTGCGGCGCACAACTTAAATCACCTACTGCTAGCTCAATGGATGTCTACCCAGAGACACTTGTTGCCAACCTTCTGAAGTCGAGAAGCCAGGAGAAAATTGATTTATTTTCGCAAACGCTACTTTCCATGGACTTCTATGCCACCAAGCACAGAACAGACTTCACACGTAACCGTAACATAGTTAAAGCGGCAATAGGACTAGCCTGCGGTAAACTTGAGCTGTGTGCTGAATCGCTTGCCACTCTTGCTGGCGGCAGTTCAGCACTGGGGAACGCAATGCTACTCGCTAAGCTTCCAACCCTCACATGCATTAATGATATTTCAAACATCCTTGCCGACAAACCTGAAACTTCTAGCCATGTCAATGCCGAGACACTTACGACTGAGCAAGTAAAAAAACTCGTGAACGCATCGGCAGCGCAGTGGAACAGAATCCAGGCACATCCACAGTTTCCAAAAAATTCTAGAACGCGCCCCCGATACCATGATTCGGATATCAGAAAAATCATGGAAATTAGTAAAGACTTTAGTTTTAGCCCTCCCAAACCCAATACGCAAGCGCACAGTCTAATTTCGTTCAGGGAATGCTTTGCGAAACTAAATATGCCCAAAGCAAATTTCTCCAACCTATGCAAGCAAGGCTTTTTCGGCCCTTCCATTCAACCCGGAAAAGCCACGCAACACTTCTTCTCCATGGACAAATTTGAAAAATTTCACCATGAATATATTTCAGTTTGGCAGTTAGCTGAAGATTATGATTTAACCGTTCGAACCATTCGAAAAATTGTCAGTCAAAGCAACCTCACGACCATAAAAACAGACCGTCATGTTGCATCAGTTTTCCCTGCCCCATCATTTATCAAGCGAATAGATATCGGAATATTTATTCAGCACAAAGACGATAGTGAGCCGGATTCAGAAGCCACGCCACAAAAACTTCTTGCCACCTGCCCCACACTACCAGCAACGATGTCTGCATTAGTACTGAGTAGCCACGACGCGGCATTACGACTGGGCACTCATCGCGAATACATTTATGCACTGATACATCAAGGGCTTCTTGACGCTTACGGCAAAGGACGCCAACTTTATGTAACTGCTGAGTCGTTTGAAAGACTTAAGCGAGAATACATAACCGGCCATGAACTTGAAAAGCTTCTAGATATTCACAGTGCTTGCATCCCTCGAGCCCTCGCCCATCACGGCATGCTCAACCTAGCTATTGCATTACCATACAATCACCTTCAGTACATATATAGGCGTAAGGATTTCACTGCCGATCGCATCATAACTCTTAATCCACCCGGCAGTGACTATGGACGCGCGCACCGTGAAAAACGTCTGATAAAAATCTCTAAAATCTGTCAAGAGCTCGGAATATATAGCCACCAATTCCATAAGTTTACTGACTGTGTTTTTAACGCCCGCCCGGAGCATTATCGCACCGCGGCATTTAGACTAGATCTATCAGAGTCAGAAGCCAACAGCATTCGTCGCAGGGTTTCAAAGTTAGTACCAATCTCCACTTTGAGTATTGATCACGGGATTCCGCCAACAGAAATCGAATGTCGCTTCATTCGAAATCATGCGATCACAAGTTATATTATCCACAAACAACATTTTATCACTAAGGCACATTATAGGATCTTGGATAAATTCTATGCATCAAACTTTACCCTAAAGCAATCTCAAACTCTTACCGGCCTCCCCGGCGGCTATTTGCAAAGTTTGCTGTACAAGAAAGTGATCAAGGCATGCAACGTCCCTCTTGGCGGATGCTCAACGCCCACTATGTTTTCAATCAAAACCCTCCGCCGCGCCGTTAGCCGGTACAAAAGCACCGGCAGCAAGCTGCTCCACTTGAAATTAGCCCATATATAACAGCATCATATTTTTTCCATCTTCATACCTGATAGATATAAAGCCCATCACGTTACTTTATGCAAAAAATCGCCGTTTCAGTTTTTTTGAAAAGGCATTTTTTTCTTATAGAAATAATCTTGCACGCACTGCGATTTATCAGCCTGATCATTTTTGTCACTCTTGAAACACGTCGCCAGGAGCTTTGCACGCGCTGACGCCCGAACACCGTAGCTGCCATTCGCGGCTGCCTTACCCCTACATAGAGCGAGCTTCCCGATATGTCGTTAGATAACAGCCTTATAGGCTCCGTCATCAATGCCCTGCCGATGGACCGCATGATCGCCGGTCCCTTGCAGGCCATGGTCCAGGCGCAGGTAACCGCCAGTAAATCGTACGCCGACTTCCTGATGCAGGTATGCGTCCAGGATGGCAAGGCAGTCGCCATCCAGTTCGACTACGACGAAACCATCGTCGACGAACAGGGCGAGTACAAAGGCGTGGTCAGCAAGACCATGAAAGTGCCGCTGATGGCGGCCATTACCCACCCCAACATTTCCATCGAAGAGGGTAATGTAGCGTTCGAGCTGGTTATCAACCAGATGTCGGAAGATGTTTCCAGCAAGGACATAAATGCAGAAGCTAGCGGCTCACTCGGATGGGGGCCGTTCAGGCTGAACGTGAAAGGCAGCGTAAGCCACAAATCCACGCAAACCCGCAAAACAGATACTCGCGCCCGCTATGCCTTCAACACGACCCTGAAGCGTCAGGAACCGCCCGAAGCGATGATGAGGGTAATCGAGTTCCTCACTGACGCCGCGACCAAGCCAACCGTTGTCCGAACCGCCGAACTGCAATGCCCGGACGAAATCTCCCAGGCGGATACCTTGAAACGGCCCGCGCCTGCAAACCTGCCGACCCCGTAAACCGCTGGTGCTTGACCCGATTGCCCCTCCTGCCGGTTTTGGGAGGGGCACACCCTGCCTGAGGAGTCGAATCGTTGCAAAAGCCCCCCGCCCCCATGACCTCCATTGACCTGCGTGAAATTACCCGTGGCCTGCAAGAAGCCGCCAGTGCAACCAACAGCCTGATTGCCCAGCAGTACATCAACCTGTTCGACCAGTTTTTCGAGTGCGACACCGAAGCACTGGGCGCCCCCATGAAAGCCAAGATGGTCGAGGTGGCCATGGATGGGCAGCACATCATGCGCGTCCCCTTGTTTGCGCTGGTGTCACCGAAAGGACTGGCCCTGGAGCGCATGCAGGTCGACCTGTCGGTAAGGGTCAAAGGCACCGAGGCGCAGCAGGCACTGCTGACCGCAAGCGAGAGCAAGGCCGCGAGCTTCAAGGTCACCATTGGTGGCCAAGGCCGTCAGGGCGAAAACCGCGACCCGGACGAAGTGCAGATCCGCATGCAGTTTCAGGCAAGCGAACCGCCAGAGGCCTTGAACCGGTTGATCGAGGAATACACCAACCTGATCGTCCCGGTACGCGCCACCCCCCCACCGCCCTCACCCGACACCAACGAGTTCATCGAGGCGGCCACCGTCCGTTGATGGCCGCCACGCTGCGGGCCTAGAAGTCGCGCTTGTAGAAGATGTCCAGTGAGCTTGCCAGCCCACTGGCGGCCTCGAGGTAGACCCTCTTGCTCAGCTTGTAGCGCAACGCGATCGTGTTGGCCGGTTCGAACACCCCCACCCCGTAACGAAGGCTCAGCTTCTCAGTGATGTTACCGCTGGCGACCACGCTGGTGCTGTTGCCAGAACCTTCGGTATCCAGCTGAAAGTCGTCGATCCCCAGACTCGAAGCCAGGCTGCCGGTAATGCCGGCGCTCCCGGCAAGGCCCAGGCCCAGCGCCGCTTCGGCGAGCATGTTGTTATCCTCGCCGGTATTGCCCAATGGCCGCCCCAATACCAGGTACGAAAGCGCCTGTTCCTGGCTCATGGCCGGCTCCGAGAACACTTGGGTCGTCGGCTGCTCGGCGCTGCCGCTCAGGCGGATGCCGGCAATCACGTCGTCGACCCTGCGGATCGCTTCGATGTCCAGATACGGCTGGTCGATCGGACCGGCGAACAGCAGGCGCGCCCGGCGTATGGTGAGGCGCTGGCCGTAGGCGCGGTAGCGGCCGTCTGCCAGGCTCAGTTCGCCACGGGTATCGAGGTTGTCGCCGATGTGCACATGGCCAAGCAGGTTGGCGGTAAGTCCAAAACCGCTGAACGACAGCTTGTCGCGACCCACTTCGACATCGATGTCCATGGCCATTGCAATGGGTGGCTTGCCTTCCTCGGTCTGGTGACCGACGATTACCGTGTCATCCGACACCTTGACCGTGGACGGCGGCAGCTCACGTACAGTGATCTTGCCCTTGGGCACCTGCACCTTGCCGGTCACCGACAGCTTGTCATCGATCAGGCGCAAGGTCAGGTCCGGGGCAACTTCCAACGTGGCGTAGGGCTCTACCGCGACCGGCAGTTGCTGGCCTTGCAGACGCACGTCCATGCCCAGTGCCTGCCCCCAGGTGAGGTTGCCGCTCAACTGGCCACGTCCCGCCTCGCCACTGCGCCAGTTACCGGTGAGCTGCACTTGCTCGCCGGCAATCAGCGCCTGCAGTGACAGGTCCTGAAGGCTGGCCGGCAGCTCGGCACCACTGACTTCGCCACCGCTGAGCACCAGGTTGCCGTTGACCTGAGGTGCCAGCAAGGTGCCTGAAAGCCGACCACTGCCATTGAGCTGCCCGGCCAGGCGTTCGACCATGGGCACGAACGGGCGGGCCACCGACAGGTCCAGACCGGCCAAGCGGAAATCACCCGACAACGGTTTGTTCTTGCCCAGCGGATCGAGCCGGGCGTTGACGTTCAGCTCACCCAGGCGCTCACCGCGAAACGCCAGGCGCGTATCGATG
This sequence comes from Pseudomonas sp. VEM90, assembly GCF_054611535.1. Taxonomy (NCBI): domain Bacteria; kingdom Pseudomonadati; phylum Pseudomonadota; class Gammaproteobacteria; order Pseudomonadales; family Pseudomonadaceae; genus Pseudomonas; species Pseudomonas sp. VEM90. The sequence goes on from NZ_JBTRAR010000007.1 coordinate 194,593, forward strand.
CGCCGCGGTGCCAGCGTGCTGTCCAGGCGCAGGGCCTGGTAAGGGAAATCGATCCAGCGGCCTTTGTCGCGCACACGCAGGGTGCCGCCACTGGCATCGACAACGACAGTGCCCTTGGGGCCGCTGGCCGGGATGTCCAGGTTGATATCGGCGTTGAGCAGGCCTTGCCAGGCAAAGTCCTTCGGCAGCCACTCGGCCAGGCTGCCCAGCGGGAACTGCTTGAGGTGGTAGCGCAGGCGCGGTTCGGGGGCCAGCCGCTGGTCGTCGCCACACAGGCTTGCCTGGCCGGAGCGCCAGCAGTGGGCCCCGAAGTCGAGCTGGCCGCTGGCCAGCCGCTGCAGGCGTGCAGGCGCCTGCAACTGCCAGTCCTGGCCGCCGGCCTGGATCCGGCCACTGGCCAGGCGCCCGCGCCAGTCACCTTTGTTCAACTGGCCATCCAGGCCAAGGTCGAGCTTAAGCTGCGGGCCGTCCAGCGCCAGGGTCAAGGCCTGCTGGCGAATGTCGCCTTTGCCGTTGGCCTGCAACGTGCCCAAGGCTGTGTCACCCAGGTGGATACCGGTTGCCTTGAGCTCGACTACACCGCGCTGGGCGCTGTCCAGGCGCGCATCCAGGTCCAGCTGCTGCAGGCGGTTTTCGGCCTGGGCCAAGCGCTGGCCCTGCAGGGTCAGCGTACCTTGCGGGGCCTGCAAGGTGCCGGCGACATCCAGCCGGCCCTTGACCCGGCCTTGCAACCTTGGCCACAGCTGGCCCAGGCGCGGCAAGTCAAGGTCGACTCGCCCAGCCAGGCGCTGTTGCAAGCTGCCACTGCCGTTGATGCGGTTGTCACCCAGCTGGATGGCCAGTGTGCCCAGGGTCCAGTTTTGCCCCGCCCCCTGGGCCTCGGCCTTGAGCATGGCTGGCTGGCCACGCAGGCGGCCTTTGAGGTCAAGCTGGGCATCGAGGGTAAGCGCATCGCCTTTCAGTTCGCCTTTGCTGCGCAGTGGCCCCGCCAGGGTGCCCGGCAGTTCGGCCAGCCAATACGCCGGATCGAGCGCGGAGAGTTGCAGGTCGACATCCCAGGCCAGGGTGTCGGCAAAACGTACGGCGACACTGCCGGCTGCCTTGCCCTGGCCGGCGGTCAGCGCCAACTGCGGCAGTTTCACCTGGGTGAGGTCACCTTCGAACGGGCTGGCGATGCTGAACGCTCCCGCCGGGCCGTCCAGGTCGCCTGTGAAGGTGCCCTGGTAATTGCCATCGCGATAATGCACCTGGGTATTGAAGCGCTTGAGGGTGACTTCGGGGGGAGTCTCCAGTGGGTACAGACGCAACCACGGGAAGTCCTGCCAGTCCAGCTGCGCATCGGCGCTCAGGCCTTGCTGCCAGTCAGCCGTGGCTTGCAGCTTGACCCGTTGGCTGTCGCTGGCGGTCAGGTCCAGGGCATCGAGCCTGGCGCCTTTGCTGTCGACCAGACCGGACAGGACCAAGGCGATCGGTGACTGCTCGGCCGGCAGGCTGGCGCTGCCAGACAGTTGATAGCCATCGAGCAGATCGCCCTTGGCATCGAGCTCAAGCGCGTTCAATTGCAAGGTGTCAGGCAACGCACCAGCCGGTTTGAACGCCTCGGAACGGATGCGCAAGGTCGCCGGCAGGTGCTCGGCCAATGCCTGCAACTGCCCGCTCAATGTGGCATCGAGGTAACCGCTGCTGGTGCCGGCGAGTTCCAACGTCTTCTGCAATTGGCCATTGGCTGTCAGTGCCAGTTGCCAGGGTTTTTCGTCTACCGTAGGCAACTGCAACTGCGCCTGCAGTTGCACCGGCCAGTCGGCTTCGGGTTGCAGGTCGCCCTGCAGGTTCAATTGCAGGTCGTCGCGCAGCAGCCGCAGGCTGTCGATACGTATCCCGCTGTGGGTCCAGTGCGCAGCCAGTTGCAAGTCGCCAAGCAGGTCACTGCCATCCAGGCGCAACTGCCCGACCTTCACCTCGCCCAGTTCGATGGCCAGCGGCAAGCGCAGGGTCGGCAATTCCAGCGGGGCGCTCTCGGCCGGTTCGGTGCTTGGCGCAAAGGCCATGTCAATGCGGTCTGCCTGCAACCGGTCAATGCACAAGGTAGCGCGCAGCAAACAAGCCGGCGACCAGGCCAGCAACGGCGCTTGTAACTCTACCTTGCTGCCGGCGTCGGCCCAGCTCAGCCGGCTGGCCTGCCAACTGCCCGCCAGGCGCCCCTGGAAGTCGGCCACTTCAAGCCCAGGCACCTTGCCCAGTGCCCAGCGGCTGCCGGCCTGGGTACCCAGCAGCAAGCCGAGCACCAGGCCCACGCTCGCGACGACCCCAAGCAGGCCCAGTGAAATATATTTGATCACGCGTTTCACAGCTCGGGCCCCATGGAAAAGTGCAGGCGAATGCCCCCTTCGTCATCCAGCGCCTTGGCCAGGTCCAGGCGCAGCGGCCCGACCGGCGATACCCAGCGTACACCAAAGCCGACGCCGGTCTTGAGGCTGGGCAGTTCCAGGTCGTTGAACGAGTTACCTTGGTCGACGAACGTCGCGACGCGCCATTTTTCGGTCAGCGAATACTGGTACTCGACACTGCCTGCCACCAGGTAGCGCCCGCCAATACGGTCACCGTCGCTGTTCTTCGGCGACAGGGTCTGGTAGTCGTAACCGCGCACACTCTGGTCGCCGCCCGCAAAGAAACGCAGCGACGGCGGAATGTTGTTCTTGAAGCCATTGGTCGCACTGCCGCCAAACTGTACGCGCCCAAGAAAGCGGTGGTTGTGGCCGAGCGTGGTCAGGCCTTTGAGCAATACGTTGCCGTGTAGCAGGTTGGTGTCGGACACCAGCCCTTCCTTGGCAACTTGAACATCGAACTGCAAGCGATAGCCGTTGTGTGGGTCGATGCGGTTGTCACTGCGCAGGAAGGAATAGCTGGCACCCGGCATCAACAGGTTGCTCAAACCGGAGTCGTCACCCAGGCGATATTCTTCGCGTTGGTACTTGAGCGAAATCACCCGTTGCCAGCCACTGGGCAGCTTGCTGTGCCACTCAGGGCCGACCGTCAACAGCTTGCTGAGCGTGTCGGTGCCGGCAAGCTCCTCGTTCTGGTAGCCACCGGCAAAGCGCAGCTTGTCGGTCAGCGGCGGGTCGAGCGGAATGTCGTACCACAGGCCGACGTTCTGGCGCGGTGCCGACAGTTCGGTTTCCCAGCCATAGCTGTGGCCTTGCGGGTTGACCCAGTGGCGGGTCCAGTTGGCCTTGCCGCGTGGCCCGACGTCGGTCGAGAAGCCCAGGCCAAGGCCCATGGTGCGTGGTTTACGGGTTTGCAGGTGAACATCCACCGGGATGTCTTCGCCCACAGCAGCAGTGGGCGCCGCATCCACGCGCACGCCTTCGAAATAGCCGCTCGATTGCAGGTCGTTGTTCAGTTCCGCGATCAATTCCGAGTCGTAGGGAGTGCCCGGCTTGAACGAAACCATGCGCTGCAGCAGGTCCTCGTCCAGCGGCGTGTCGCCACCGAAGGTGACGGCGCCCAGGCGATAACGCGGGCCACTCTGGTAGACCAGGTCGATATCGGCCACACCGGCTTGCGGGTCGACAGCCAGACGCTGACTAGTGAAGCGCCCACTGAAGAAGCCATAGCGCGACGCCTGGTTCTGGATCAACCGCTTGGCATCCTCGTAATGGCCGTGATTGAGTTGTTCACCCGCCCGCAGCGCCTTGCTGCCAGGCACGCGGAAGGCTTTCATCTCGCTGGCTGGGCCCTCGATGCGCACGGTAACGTTGCGCAGGCGAATCGGTTCGCCCGGGTTGATGCTGATAATCAGTTGTGGGGGATGGTCTGCGTCGCTGGCGGGCTTGACCTCGGTATCGATCTGCGCCTGATAGTAGCCGAGTGCCTGTGCCGCTTTGCGCGCCTGCTCCTCTGCCCCGCGACTGAAGCGCAAAAGTGCTTCTTCGTCGCGGTCACCCAAAGTGCCGATATAGCCTTCGACATTGGCCTTGAGCGCCTTGTTGGCCGGCTTCACCTTCACCAACAACTCGCTCTGGCCCCATGCTGCGAAACTGGCGACCCAGAAAACCAGGCCCCAGGTCAATCTTCCTGAATACGTCATGCGGCGCATGCTACCAGAGCCAGGCGCTCAAGGGAGCCGCCTGGCGGCCTGTTCAGGTAAATGCGGGTTTTGACGAGACTGGATTAGGATGAAAGAACACCCTCTCCCGGATCGGCCCTACAGCTACTTCACCAATTTCCTCATAACCCTGACGCTGGTAAAAAGCCAGGTAGTGCTCGTTACCGGTGTCCAGCACCACACCTTGGGTGCCTGGGTCTTCCGCGCACCAGTCGTGCACGGCTTGTAACAATTGCTCGCCGTAGTGCTTGCCCTGAAATTGCGGATGCACCCCCAGCAACGGCAGCATATGTACCTGGTCAGTGGGCAGGCAGGCGGCCAACGCGGCCTGGTAATCCATGTAGCGCCGCGTACAGCGCAGGCCGGTCCCCAGCATCATGCGCAAGCGCCAGGCCCAGCTGTCGGCCACGCCCAGCCGGCGCAGCGGCGGCACGATCAGGGCCAGGGCAATCAGACGGTCCTCGACCAACAGGCCGATGGCGGGCAGTTGCAGGTAGAAGTGCTGGCGTACCCATTCACGCACCATCACCCGCAGGCGCCGCTCATACCCCGGGCGCTGGGCTTCGAAGAGATAGGCGAAGGTGGGCTCGTGGCGGTAGGCGTTGTACAACAGCGAACGCGCCTCGCGGCTGTAACCATCATCGAGCAGGCAGACACGGGCCGGGGCGGCTGTGGTTTCGGGCATTACGGGCAGACCTCCTGGAATGGGCATACTGTGCCTTGGAGGTGCCCCTGCGCGCTTCGTTCACCCCCAACAGCACGTTAGCAGCAGGCTCGCCTGGCCGCCATGCTGGTGATGAAGGTCGATGTCGGCTAGCATCGCGCCTTTTACCGGGATTGTCTTTCCATGAAGATCGTCTGTTTCAACATCAACGGCCTGCGGGCCCGCCCGCATCAGCTGGCGGCGCTGATCGAAAAGCACCAGCCGGACGTGATCGGCCTGCAGGAAACCAAGGTCAGCGACGATCAGTTCCCGCTGGCCGACGTGCAGGCTCTGGGTTACCACGTGCATTATCACGGCCAGAAGGGCCACTACGGCGTGGCCCTGCTGTCGCGCCAGGCGCCGCTGAGCCTGCACAAGGGCTTTGCCACCGACGAAGAAGACGCCCAGCGCCGCTTCATCTGGGGCACCTTCGCCGATGCCGACGGCAACCCGATCACCATCATGAACGGCTATTTCCCCCAGGGCGAGAGCCGCGACCACCCCACCAAGTTCCCGGCCAAGCAGCGCTTCTACAGCGACCTGCAGGCACTGCTGGAAAGCCAGTTCCGCAACGACCATCCAGTGCTGGTGATGGGCGACATGAACATCTCGCCGCAAGACTGTGATATCGGCATCGGCCCGGACAACGCCAAACGCTGGCTGAAGACCGGCAAGTGCAGCTTCCTGCCGGAAGAGCGTGAGTGGATGGAACGTTTGAAAGGCTGGGGGTTGGTAGACAGCTTCCGCCATCTGTACCCAGACGTGACCGACCGCTTCAGCTGGTTCGACTACCGAAGCCGCGGCTTCGAGGACGAGCCCAAGCGCGGCCTGCGCATCGACCTGATCATGGCCTCACAGCCGCTGGTGCCGCGCATCAAGGCAGCGGGGGTGGACTATGAACTGCGCGGGATGGAAAAGCCGTCGGACCATGCGCCGATCTGGTTGGAGTTGAGCTGACTCTGGTGACGGGCCCAAGGTGCATGCCTTGGGCCCACACTTACAACCCCAGCCTCAACGCCTCCCCTACCCCCGCCCCACGCACATCGTCCGCTGCGCTGACCAAGGCAAAGTTATAAGCCCCATGCGACCAGTACCGCGCTTCCAGCTGGCCATCGACCCGCTGCCCGTCCGGCATGCGCCGATAAAGGTCGCCCGGCGAGCGCAGGAACAGGCTGATGCGCTGGCCCTTGCCATCCTCGAACACCAGTAATGCAGCCGGCCCTTGTTCGTTGCTGAGCAAGCGCGCACCCACCGGCTTGAAACCGTAGCCCGCCAGGTCCGGTAACTGGCCCACCCGGCTGAAATAGCGCCCCAGCCAATCGCGTAACTGCCCAGGATCACTGGCCTGGATATCCAGTGTTTCACTGCCGGCGAACAAACGATGCGCCTGAACAGCGTCAGCCATGGGCAGGTCGGCTCGTGCCAGGGTTGCATCGCGCACTCGCCAGCCACCCAAGCCCCCCACACCCAACGCCAGCATCACCACCGCCGCCGCAGCCCAGCGCCGCTGCCGACGCTGGCGCAATTGCCGACGCAACTGGCCAAGGTCCAACTGCGCTGCACCGGGCAGCTCGCCCAATCCCGCCAGTGCCGTACGCAGCCGCCGGGCATCGGCGCGCCAGCCTTCCACCCGTTCCGCAGCCTGCGGGTTGGCCGCCAGCCAGGCCTGCACCTCGGCCCGGCGCACAGGTTCCAGGCGCTCATCGACGTAAGCGTGCAATTCATCATCGGTGGGGATCAGGCGCGTCATTTCAGTCTCCGCAAGGCCGGGGGTTGGGGGTTGCCCTCGGTCAGTTCGCGCAAGGCATTGCGCGCGCGCGAAAGGCGCGACATCACAGTGCCGATGGGGATGCCCAAGGCCTGGGCGGCCTCCTTGTAACTCAAGCCCTCGATGCTGACCAGCAACAACAAGGCACGCTGCTCCGCCGATAGCCGGGCAAAGGCCTGCAGGTCGGCCTGGGCCAGGACGATGGCTTCGATGTTGTCACCAGCCGGCTCTTCGTCGCGCTCGTTACGGCCGAACCAGGACAGCCAGCGCGCATGCAAGCGCTCACGGCGCTTACCGTCGAGGAACTGTCGATAAAGGATGGTGAACAGCCAGGCACGCAGGGCATCGGCGTCCCGTTGCTGGTCGCGGCGGCTCAGGGCCCGCTCGACCGTCGCCTGCACCAGGTCGTCGGCGCTGCCCGGCTCGCGGGTCAGCCACACGGCAAAGCGGCGCAGGCGGGCCAGCAGCTCGCGCCACTGGTGGTCGTCCAAATCGTGCATGGTCAGGTACCGGCCTCTGGGGTTGTCAGTGTAAAGGGCAGACGCCTGTGAACAAATTCTATTCCCGATGAGGGAATAACTTTTTCCCTGCCCCGTCGTACTGGCACCATCACTGAACCGGACATTGACCATGAACACACCCTTGCACGGCCCGGCCAAAGCCTTGCGCCTGGCCGCCATTGGCGGCGTGCTGCTGGCCGCAGGTGCCTGCTTTGCCTATGCCGCCGGTTGGCTCGGCGAATCCCGGCTGACGCCACAGCGCATCATCGACACCTTCGAAGCCCAGGCCGGGCATTACCCCGGCTATCGCAAGAACCACGCCAAGGGCCTGTGCGTGAGCGGCTACTTCCAGGCCAGCGGGCAGGCCGCCAACCTGTCCACGGCGCGCGCCTTCAGCCAGCAACGGGTGCCGGTGGTGGGCCGTTTTGCCATCGGCGGTGCCAACCCGTTCGCCCCGGATACCGCTATACCCGTACGCAGCCTGGCAATTCAGCTAAGCACCGACGACGGTCAGGTCTGGCGGACGGGCATGAACAATCCTCCGGTGCTGGCAGTCAGCACGCCGCAAGCGTTCTACCAGCAAGTACTGGCGAGCACACCAGACCCGGCGACCGGCAAACCGGACCCTGGCAAGCTGCAGGCGTTCTTTGCCGCCCACCCGGAAAGCGCGGCGTTTCGCCAATGGGCGGCGGGCTACAAACCCAGCGACAGCTTCGCCAACACGCAATACCACAGTATCAATGCCTTCCGCCTGATCGACGCCGCTGGCGCGGCCCACCCGGTGCGTTGGCAGCTCGAGCCACAAACTGCATTTGCGGCATTGCCCACCCAGGTTGATGACAAGCAATTCCTGCAACACGACTTGCAGCAACGCCTTGCCCAAGGCCCGTTGCGCTGGAAGCTGCGTCTGGTGCTGGCCGAACCAGGCGACGCCGTGGACGATCCTGCACGGCGGTGGCCCGCCGAGCGGCGCAGCGTGGACGCCGGCACTTTGGTGCTGGAACAGGTGGACGCCCCCGAGCAAGGGGCCTGCCGCGACCTCAACTTCGACCCGCTGATCCTGCCGCGCGGTATAGAGGCATCGGCGGACCCGATCCTTGCCGCCCGCTCGGCCGCCTATTCGGAATCGTTCAACCGCCGTAGCCGCGAGTCGCTCAGCACCGGAGCCAAGCCATGAAACCTGAAACCTTCCACCCTTTCGCCCGTCTGCTGCATTGGCTGATGGCCGTGCTGATCCTGGCCATGTTGTTCATCGGCGTGAGCATGGTCGCCGACCTGTCTCTACGCCATCCGGTGCTGATCAGCCTGCACAAGGCCACCGGCCTGGCCCTGCTGGTGCTGGTGGTGCTGCGCATCGCTGTGCGCCTGGCCGTACCCCACCCGCCCCTGCCGAACGACCTGCCAAAACTGCAGCGCTGGGCCGCCGGGGCCTCGCATCTGCTGCTCTATGGCCTGATGCTGGGCATGCCACTGCTGGGCTGGGCCATGCTGTCAGCCGGCGATTACCCGCGCCCGCTCGGCTTGCCTGCCATCACCCCCCACAACCTGCAGCTGTATGCCGTGTTGCGCCAGGCCCATGGCTGGGCCGGCTACCTGCTGTTCGCCACGGTGCTGGTGCATGTGGGTGCAGCCTTGATGCATGCGTGGGTGCGCCGCGACGGTGTGTTGCGTAGCATGTGGCCTGGCCCCTTGCGCCGCAGTGAATGAACTGCAGCAGCCCAGGGGTTCGACAATCGATAATGATTCCTAATAATATCGGTTTTTGCTTGCCACTCTGCCTTGGACTGCCTATGAACGCCGCAAAGGATCCTGCAACCCTTCTACCTGCCAGCACCCTGGACTTGCGCCCGCTGCTGCTGGCCAACATGGCCTGCACCATGTCGATGATGGCCTTCGTCGCCCTGATCGGCCCGATAGCCCGCCAGCTTGGCATGGCCACCTGGCAAGCCGGCGCCGCCATAACCGTGGCCGGCGTGGTCTGGGTACTGCTGGCCCGGCCCTGGGGGCGCGCGGCAGACCGCCTGGGCCGCCGGCGCATCCTGCTGCTGGGCAGCGCTGGCTTTACCCTGGCCTACTGGCTGCTGTGCCTGTTCGTCGAAGGCGCACTACGCTGGTTGCCGGGGGCAACCTTGGCGTTCATCGGCCTGATGATCGCGCGCGGTTGCATCGGCGCCTTCTATGCCGCCATCCCGGTAGGCTGCAATGCGCTGATCGCCGACCATGTCGAGCCGCAACGCCGGGCGCGGGCCATGGCCTCACTGGGGGCGGCCAACGCCGTCGGTCTGGTGGTCGGGCCGGCGCTGGCCGCACTGCTGGCGCGGCACAGCCTGAGCCTGCCGTTCCATATCATGTCGCTACTGCCGGCCACCGCCTTCCTCGTGCTGTTTTTTACCCTTAAACCACAGGCTCTGACGCACAGCCACGCCCCCAGCCCGGTGCGGCTGAACGACCCGCGCCTGCGCCGGCCGCTGCTGGTGGCATTCAGCGCCATGCTCAGTGTGACCGTGTCGCAGATCATCGTCGGTTTCTTTGCCCTCGACCGCTTGCATCTGGGCCCTGCCGAAGCGGCCCAGGCGGCTGGCATCGCCCTGACCACCGTAGGTGTGGCGCTGATGCTGGCGCAGGTGATACTGCGCCAACTGGAGTGGCCACCGCTGAAGATGATCCGGGTGGGTGCCACGGTATCGGCACTGGGCTTTGCCTGCGGCTCGCTGGCCACCACGGCCCCCTGGCTGTGGGCTTGCTATTTTGTTGCGGCAGCGGGCATGGGCTTCGTGTTCCCGGCGTTTTCGGCACTGGCAGCCAATGCCATGCAGGCCTCTGAGCAAGGCGCCACAGCCGGTTCCATTGGCGCCGCCCAAGGTATGGGCGCGGTGATCGGGCCACTCGCCGGTACCTTGGTGTATGCCCTTGATCCGCGCTTGCCATTCTTGGCCGTGGCCGTGCTGTTGCTGCTGGTCGGGCTGTGGCCAATGCCGCGTGAGCAGCGGGTCTGAGAAGCACAGCGCGCAGGGGCGCAGAGTGTGTTTTAATGCGCATCGCTCATTATTATTGACACCTCTGATTACAAGGCGGCTATGGACACGGGGACGCGACTCAAACTGGTGCGTGAACGCAACAATCTCTCCCAACGGGAATTGGCCCGCCGCAGCGGGCTGACCAATTCGACGATCTCGCAGATCGAGCAGAATCGCGTCAGCCCTTCGGTCAGCTCCCTGAAAAAGCTGCTCGAAGGCATTCCCATGAGCTTGGCGGAGTTTTTCAGCTTCGACGAGCCAGTGCGCGAAGAGCGCTACGTATTCCGTGGTGGCGAACAACCAGACCTGGGGCGCAATGGCCTGCGCATGCTGCTGGTCGGCGCCAGTGTCGAAGGCCGGCAAATGCGCATGCTGCGTGAGCTGTACGCACCCGGCGCCGACTCTGGCGAGCCGATCGTGCATGCTGAAGGCGAAGAATGCGGCTTGGTCACCCGTGGTACCGTCGAGCTGTGGGTCGATGGCCAGGTCAGCGTGCTCAACTCGGGCGACGGTTACTATATCCCCACGACCCTGCCGCACAGTTTCAAGAACATCGGCCCGGATGAGGCCGAGATCATCAGCGCCAACACGCCGGCGAATTTCTGATCTTGACCCACAGAGCTTCACTGAGCACCCGGGATGTCTATCAGTGCCTGCGCAATGTGGCCCTTGGCGTGCATCCCCTTGAGGTGACTGAACGCCGCGATGACGGCCTGGTCGATGTCGGCATCCAGGGCTGGCAACTGACGTTGGCGCTGGATGCCGAAGGCTTGGCACATTGCGTTCATTGCCAAGCCCCCGACGGCGAACAGGCCGGGCTCGAGCACTGGCAGCGCTATGGCACCAACCCCACAGACCTGCTCAGCCTGTGGGAACGCACTCAGCTGGAGAGGCTGTTGGCGCCCTGACGCAGCGCCTCCTCGACAAAGTCCAGACGGTCCTGGCCGAAGAACATCCCATCACCGACAAAACAGGTGGGCGCGCCAAACACCCCGCGCGCCACAGCCGCCTCGGTCGCCTGCTTTAGTGCTGCTTTTACTTCGCTGTCAGCGGCCAGGGCGTGAAAAACCTGCGGGTCGAAGCCTGCCTGCGCGAGTGTTTCATTCAGCACAGCGCTGTCGCTCAGGTTGCGGCGCTGTACCCACAGCCCGGTGAACAGCACCGTTAGCAATGCCTCGAACCGATCCGGTGAATGCAATTGTGTACCTGTCACGCCGCGCATCAAAGTCAGGGTATTGACCGGGAAGCCCGGCGGCATCCCGAACGGCACACCGTAGCGTTCGGCAAAGCGGGTCAGGTCGGTGAACATGTAGCGCCCTTTGGCCGGGATCATGGCCGGCGAAGCATTGCCGGTAGCCTGGAAAACCCCGCCAAGCAGCATTGGCCGGTAGCGCAGCGTGGCGCCCTGGCGGGCACACAGGTTCGGCAGTTGGGTCCAGGCCAGGTAACTGGCCGGGCTGCCCAGGTCAAAAAAGAAGTCGACAGACGTGTGCATGGTTAAGATCCTTGCGGGTTAACGGGGATTTACCAGCGTTCCATCCAGGGGCGCAGGTCCAGCTCGAAGGTCCAGGCGTCGCGAGGCTGTGCGTGCAGGAACCAGTAACTGTCGGCAATGTGCGCCGGGTCAAGGATGCCATCCTGGTCCTTGAGGGCATAGCGCTCGGGGAAGCTGTCGCGGATGAAGGCCGTGTCGATGGCACCGTCCACCACCACATGGGCGACATGGATGTTGCGTGGCCCCAACTCGCGCGCCATGCTCTGTGCCAGGGCACGCAAGCCGTGCTTGGCCCCGGCGAAGGCGGCAAAACCGGCTGCGCCGCGGGTACCGGCTGTAGCACCGGTGAACAGGAGGGTGCCACGCTCACGCTGAACCATGCGCCGGGCCACCGCCTGCGCGGTGAGGAAACCGGCAAAGCAGGCCATTTCCCAGATCTTGAAGTACTTGCGCGGGGTTTCCTCGAGGATACTGCACGGTACATTCGCACCGATATTGAAGACAAATGCCTCAATCGGGCCTATATCACGCTCGATAGTCTCCACCAGCGCCGTAACCTCCTCTTCCTTGCGCGCATCAGAGCCAAAACCGTGAGCCTGGCCGCCAGCGGCGCGAATTTCCTCCAACAGCGGCTGCAGTTTGTCGGCCTGGCGCCGAGTTACGCAGGCAACATAGCCCTCACGCGCAAAGCGTTTGGCGATCTCGCCCCCAGTGGCGTCGCCCGCCCCGATCACCAGCACTACTTTTTGTTGTTCTGACATGCCTGCCTCCATGGGTAAATGATCGTTTAGTAAACGAACGCTATGTTATGATCGCGGTCATCGTCAAGCCTGTCTGCCGAGGCATGTGAATGCGCTACTCCAACGAACACAAACAGCAAACCCGCGAACGGCTGCTGGCCAGCAGCGGCGCGCTGGCCAAGCGCGGGGGATTTGCCAGCACCGGCGTGGCCGGGCTGATGAAAGCGATCGGCCTGACCGGCGGTGCTTTCTATAACCACTTCCCGTCCAAGGACGACCTATTTACCGAGGTGGTACGCCAGGAGCTGAGCAACAGCCCCCTGATACGCCTGGCCTGCCAAGGAGCCAACCGCGAACGCCTGGGCCGCTGCCTGCAGCAGTACCTGAGCCTGGCCCACCTGCGCAATGCCGAAGGTGGATGCCCGTTGCCGCCGCTGGGAGTGGAAATCGCCCGGGCCGACACGCCGGTGCGTGAAGTGGCTGAGCACTGGCTGGTAGAACTGCACCAGGCCTGGAGCACAACCCTGGAGGATGAGCAACTGGCCTGGGTGCTGATCAGCCAGTGCGTAGGGGCAGTGCTGGTCGGGCGCATGCTGGCCAGTGAAAGCGTGCAAGCGCAGGTACTGGGCGCCAGCCGCCAGTTTGTCGAACAGGCCCTGCATGAGGCAGATTAGTGCCTTGTTGGGTTTGCTATTGGCCCTGCCAGCGTTTGCCGAGCAGGCCTGCCCGCCAGGGCAGTATCAGGTGTGCCTGATGGGTTGCTTCTGCGCCCCGATCGACCCGGGCCAGGCCGGGCAGATCCTCAAGGATGTGGAGGTCATGGCCTCGTCCAGCCTTGCCTACGCCTTGCGCCAGGCCCGCGACGAAGCCACGGCCAGCGGTGTTCAGCCGATTCCGTTGCATATTCGGGCGCAGCTTGAACCTTGGTATGACTTTGCCGTGCTCGACGCAGCGCGCTTTCGGGTGGGGGATGAGCAACAGATGAGCGCAGCCAATGCGCTATTGCAGAACCCCGATGTGAACGCCGTTACACTGATCGACACGATCATCTTCCGCCGGGCCGCCGATGCCGAGGACAACGTGGCCTTGTGGGCGCACGAGCTCAAGCATGTGCAGCAGTATCAGGAGCTGGGTGTGGAGGAGTTTGCCCGACGCTATACGCGCAACTTCGACGACCTGGAGGGGCCGGCCTACAAGATCGAGGCCGAAGTCGACAAGGCGCTGCGCGAGCGTCGTTCAGGCCTGGCCCGCTGATCGCTGCCATTGCGCTCCACATCTACAGCGCCTGTCTTGCCCGGCGCAAAATTCAGCCGTTAGCGCAAACCAAGGTAGGAGCGGGTTTACCCGCGAATACGGTAGCGGCGGCAACGGTGAACGGCGGGTGGAGATTGGCCAGCAGGCCCGGCCCTTTCGCGGGTAAACCCGCTCCTACGACGGCCTGCGCCCTATCACCAATGTGTGTCCACCACCAATCTGTGTAGGAGCGGGTTTACCCGCGAATACGGTGGCGGCGGCAACGGTGAACGGCGGGTGGAGATTGGCCAGCAGGGCCGGCCCTTTCGCGGGTAAACCCGCTCCTACGACGGCATGCGCCCTATCACCAATGTGTGTCCACCACCAATCTGTGTAA